>JBFELW010000200.1:0-4780 GCA_041551995.1 Paenisporosarcina sp. | reverse complement strand
TATTACAATTGAAGGATTTGCTCTCCTGCAACAGACGTTGTAAACAGAAACTACATGGACTACAATCAAAAATACGTGGGGTTCCTAAGGGAAATTAACTTTTAACCAGATGAGGAGAATGAAAGTGTTCGGCATAGTCAACTTTGAAGTTTTTATTATTACAGCTATTCTTTTAAACTTAACGCCAGGAACAGACACCATGTATATTATAAGCAGAAGCATTTCCCAAGGATCGAAAGCTGGTGTGTTCTCTGCAATCGGTATTACATCCGGGACAATCGTACATACCCTGCTCGCAGCTTTTGGTTTATCTTTAATTTTAGCGAATTCAGTTTTTCTATTTAATGCGATTAAAATAGTTGGTGCGATCTATCTAGCTTATTTAGGTTATAAGATGTTAATTGAAAGAAAAAATTCTTCAACAAAGCACGAAAATGTGCAGGTAATGTCATATCATAAGATATTTGTACAAGGGATGATCACCAACATAACAAACCCTAAAGTAGCGTTATTCTTTATAGCATTTATTCCTCAGTTTATTAGTCCAGCAAATACAAGCCCGCTTCCATTCGTATTACTAGGTTTAACATTTTGTCTAACTGGGGGCATATGGTGTTTGATTATTGCTAATTTCTCTTCCCTATTTACAAATAAATTAAGAGAAAGTGTGAAAACTCAACTCATCTTGAACAAATTAACAGGGATTTTCTTTATAGGAATGGGCATCAAGTTATTACAAACAAAAGCGACTAATAGTTGACACATACAAGAGATCCAGCATAGGCTTCCTTTGCTGGATCTCTTTTTGATTAGCACTAGTTAGATAGTTTTAGTTTTCCAAAGTGACTCTTTTCTCGAAAAATAATTCTCCCGCGTTTGAATATAAATCAAGTTCTGGACTTCAAGATTGTCGAGTCGTGTTAGCACTTGGGGTTTCGTCCTTACATAGCGAAATCCTGTTTTTTCGACTACACGGCGAGAATTGTCGTTGAACCCAAAATGTCCACACCATATCATATCGAGGTTCATTTCTTCGAATCCATGTACAACCACTGCATGGACGGCTTCAGGCATGATCCCCTTCCCCCAATAGTCCGGACTCAGAACGTAACCGATCTCTCGCTGTGGTAGATGTCTTAGTTTTTCATCAGGTCTTCGGTCATGAAGTCCAATTCCACCAATGATTGTTCCAGTTTCCTTCCATTCAATCGCATAAGTATCTCCTTCGGATTGAAAGTAACCAATTACTTCGCGACTTTCTTCCACACTCTGGTGTGGAGACCATCCTGCCATTGGCCCAACTCGATTATCTTGTGCATACGCATACAAATCGTCTGCGTCTTCTTCACGCCAAGGTCTTAAAAGCAGACGTTCCGTTTCAAGTACGGGTAAAACCCATGGAATCACTTTTCCATAAATATACCCATTTGACCCATCCATCTGAAAATCTTTTTTCAGGATTTCAAACCCGAACTGATTGAAAAGCTGATGAGCTACGGTATTATCATCCTTTGACGTCAGTAATATTCGACCATGCAAAGGGTTCAGCCAATTAGCTACTAACTGTTTTCCGATACCCTGACCACGGAAATGTGGATTCACTACAAGTCCAACTAACTCCATCGTTTCATTTAACCAATCCGGATTTTCCTGTAACGCCTCGACAAGCTTGTCATGGTGATACTGTCCTGGATGCGATGCGTAACCATATACTAAACCAACTAAATCTTCTTGATCATAAGCGCCGATTGCAAAAAATCTTGTATAGCTCTGATGTCGGACGAAACGCTCGGTAGAATCTGCTGGCTCTGTTCCCCAAACTTTAGCGAAAAGGTTTTCAGCATCCTTCATTGACACATCACTAGGTTCAAATTTTTTATAATCTAGTATTTTCATCATTTGGTCGGACCGTCCTTTACTATTTATTGTCGTGAAGACATCTTTATATAAGTATTTCTACATTTCTTACGTTTATCCTTTATGGAATTACATAAGTCGCTACGAGATTGACCTGGTCCTTATCATAAAAGCGTCACTCCTTTTCTTTTGTCCCTCTTTTTACAACAAAAACTCCGTTGTAGCTTGGCCCCTGAGAAGAGCAAATCACTATTACAACGTCGATCGATATTTTTACAACGTGACGCCTCTTTTTTACAACGTCAACCTCATTTTTTTACAACTGAGCTACCCCTAACCTACAAAAATACCCGCCAAGCGATAGCTGGCGGGGCTAATTATCATCTTTTCGAGATACTAGTAACGGAAAATGCTTTGAATCGGGCTGTTCGCTTTGTTCTGCAGCCTTTTCTGTTGGGTTTTCAATTGAATTGTGCCTCGCTTAATACCTTCTAGCAGTCTCTTTTTAACTAAGTTCACCACAAAAATTACAACTGTGATTTTATTACCCTACTAAAAACGCCATGAACGCGGGGTTCATGGCACCTCAAGAAAAGCCTTGCTATGAATCAGCAAGGCCAAAATATACAAATTCATAAAAACAAGTTTTATCTATGCGGTAATACTGATTTCCGCCTTTCTGTAAACCTTCTAAGAGTATTTATTCTCCCATGTCGTCCGGGAAAACAACTGTATCAAATATCTCATCCGTAGTTTCATCTTTTATATGCACTTCAACTATGGCATCATCCGAATCTACACCGTCAAAAATTTGATAATATATGCCCATCATACCCAACCCTAGAGTTGCAAATCCTTCAAAACCATTCTCATATCCTTCTTTGTTCACAACTAATGTGTACTCAGAATATTCTTTGTTAGCCGTAACGTTTTTGATCGATGGGTATTCTTCAGATGTTTTTAATTCTTCCAAATACTCTTTAAGACCGACTTCTATTTCTTCCATCATTTCTTTATGCTTATCTTTTGACATCTTATAAGTAACTGATCCATCAGAGTTCTTAGTAGCCTCTTTAATACCTTCTTCTTTTGCATCAGCAATAGCCTGATCAATGCCTTCTCCTTCAAAGAATGATGGAGGTAGCGTTACTTCTACACTAAACAGTCCTTTGTCTACACCAACAGCTTGTCCTTCTTCTTTTGACTCACTATCTGACTCTGAATTTTCATTTGTATTTTGAGTTTCTTTATTCTCCGTTTTGTCTTTTTCACCATCATTTGAAGATGAACATGCAGACAAAACAAGTACGCTTATTATTAAAAGTCCAAGTATAAATTTTTTCAAGTTAAAGACCTCCATCTACAATTTTTTACTTACTTTTAGAAGTCAAATGACCAATTGTAAGCTTTGACTTTCACTTCTGTTGCTTTACCCGCTATACCTGCAGGTAATTCTGGATAAGAAAGATCAAAGCCAGCCTTACCATCTGGATTTAGTGATACATCAAGTGAACCATCCAGTACACCAAGCAACTTCCCTTCAGCATCGTATAGACCTGCTGCAATACGAATGTCATCTGCTTTTACGTCCGTGTCATTAATTAACGTTCCTGTTACTTTGTAAGGAGACATTGCAAATTCGTCACCTGATAAATCAACAAACTTCACCGCCTCAGCAGTAAGTACCTGTGACGATTCTGAAACGGAATCAAAGTCAATGTTAAGAGAACCTTTAGCAAAGTCCGCTTCTGTATAGCCTTCTAGAATAGTAGAAGTCGTAATATACGCTGTCTCTCCCACTTCAATTATTTCCGGATTAGAAGATAGCATAGTGTCTGTCCCAAGAATTGAACCATCTGTCCCTTCAAAGTTCACTTGGATAGCTCCAATACTAGCAGCTTCATTACCGTTATTGACTAGTTCCGCACTGTAATGAACCCATACGCTGCCAATCGAATCTGTCCATGCACCGTAAGTATCTTGTTGCACTTCAACATTTGCCTCTGCTACTACCTCTTCAGGTTGTTCGCTACTTGAATTTGTTGTTTCTTCAACTTCGACTTTTGTTGATGTAGTAGATTCTTCCGACCCACAAGCAACTAGTAATGAAACACTCACACTCAAAATAGCTACACCTTTAAATATTTTCTTCATATGTAAAAGCCCTCCTCGATTATATGTTATTTAAATATAACAATAGTAATAATTGTAATGGTAATGAAATATATTTACAATAAGATATTGATATTCTATACTATATTCCCATGAGTTTAGACCTATATATTTCAAGTATTATCTTCATGACCCTTTTATTAGGTAAACTTTTCTAATCATATCTTTCCCTAAAGTAATAATTCTGATTAGCACAAATAAAACCTCACCGATTTACTCAGTGAGGTTTTAACAGAAGAAATGATCTTCTCTATATGCATAAAGTGGTGTGATAGTTACTCAATAAGAGCCAGGTCAGTTATACAATACTTAGGAATCCACCCAACATCCCCGTTTTCTTTCTTGATTAATGTGAAGCCTTCATATTCGTTTTCAATCACTGACACATTTTCTCCACGTTCCACCGATAAAAAGTGTCTTCTGTTGTATAATTCACTTTTTCAAACAGACTCTGTAATAGATTTAGGGTTCCATGAATATCTGAAATGACAATTGTCCGTCTTGATTGATCGATTGTAATCTTCCTACTATCTATCATCTATTCATTACCGCCATAAACCTACTTATTTCAACTCTACTTATTTTAGAAGAAGCACCTGGAAAAATGAATGGTACCCACTAACAATGGCTTCTGTTGTAAGCGTTAAAAATGGGAGTATGGTCCATGAACCCATGGGTGTCATTAATATAATAAAAAATACAAGTGTTCCATAATGTTCATACGGTATAACTTTCATTTGAGTCTTTGCTG
>JBFELW010000199.1:0-4783 GCA_041551995.1 Paenisporosarcina sp. | reverse complement strand
AAAGAGAAAGTTAACCACTTTTACGGGAACAAACATTCCATTCTAACGAATCTTCGACTTCTCTGAGTGCATGTCCAAGTTTTTGCCCTTTTTCAATTACACCCTGGGTTTGATGAGTTCTCTCTTGTAAAAAACGAGCTTCTAAAATATGTTCTAATAAGGATAACTGTTCAATCATATCTTCTATTTTTCGCATCATTCATCCCCCCTAAAGGTATCATTCCATTTTTTTAGTCAAAATCCTATACAATTGACAAAACTAGTAACATTAAGTCAAAACCTCTGTTCATTCGACACCTTTAAATGAAACCTTCAACCAACTAATACGTCTAGTATGGTATGGTATAATACACGTTATGAGAGGTGAAGTCAGTGGTCATCAAGTATCCTAACGGCAAATTTTATACCCCGGAAAAAAATAATTCTAAGAAAATGAAAAATAAGGATTACACATACAGTAACAGGGGAAAGACATTAGAGGATGAACTTAATGAAACGAACGAGTATTATCTTCAAAAGGGTACAGCGGTTATTCACAAAAAACCTGTCCCTATACAAGTAGTAAAAGTAGAATACCCTTCAAGAAGTGCAGCGGTTATAAAAGAAGCATATTATCGAACTGCCTCTACAACGGACTTCAATGGTGTTTGGCAAGGGATGTATGTTGATTTTGAAGCGAAAGAAACTCAGAATAAAACATCCTTTCCTTTAAAAAATATTCATTCACATCAAATCGACCATATGACACTGGTCAGTGAACAAAAGGGTGTTACCTTTCTACTCGTTCGATTTTCTACAATTAATCGCTATTTTTTACTTCCATACGGACCACTTAAGAGCGCATGGGATGCAATGTGTAAAGGCGGTCGAAAATCGATCCCTTTAGATGAATTTGAAGCACATGCCATAGAAATAGTTCCCAGTGCTTTTCCTAGCATTGACTATTTAAAGGCAGTAACAAAGATGCTAGCAGCAACAACTGCTACGCTGTGAAAGTGAGGAGACGTTCGTGAGCCAAAAACCAAACTCTCGTGGACAACGAAGAACAGAATTAAAGAAACAAAAGAAATCACAACAAACTTCTAAAAGTGGGTTGTTTAAAAAGATTTTCTTGGCTCTTCTGATTGTTGGATTAGCTGGACTATTATTTGGCGGTGGATTATTCGCATTCTATGCAAGTTCCGCACCTGAGCTTGATGAAGAACTTCTTAAAGATCCAATCTCCACAGAATTTTACGATATAAATGATAAAGTATTTGCCACTATCGGTGCTGAAAATCGAAAATATGTCAATTACGACGATATTCCAAAAGCTATGGAAAATGCTATCTTAGCAACGGAAGATGTACGTTTCTATGAACATAGTGGTCTTGACTTCTACCGTTTGGGTGGTGCAATTTTAGCCAATATTACAAGTGGTTTCGGTTCTCAAGGTGCCAGTACAATTACCCAACAAGTCATTAAAAATTCATTTCTTCAAAATGAGAAAACATTAAAACGTAAAGCTCAAGAAGCTGTTTTGGCTTATAAGTTAGAGAGTAAATATGAAAAAGAAGAAATCTTTGAAATGTATTTTAATAAAGTCTTAATGTCTGGACGCATTTATGGGTTTGGAACAGCAGCTAATTCTTTTTATGGTAGAGATTTAAATGATTTACAATTACACGAACTTGCTCTATTGGCTGGAATGCCACAAAGTCCTAATAATTATAATCCTTTTAAAAATCCTGAAGCTGCTGAAAAAAGAAGAAATATTGTATTAAGATTAATGGAGCAGCATGGGAAAATCACAAAAGTGGAGATGGAAACGGCTCAAGCCATACCCATTTCAGAAGGTCTTCTGGCAGCCGAAAAGGTTGAATCTGCTTCTAAAACAAAATATGACGCATATCTAGATGTTGTATTAAATGAAATTGAAGCTAAAGGCGCAGGGGATTCTTTGTCTGACGGATTAAAAGTATATACGACTCTTGACCCTCAAGCACAACAAGCTGTAGAAGGTGCATTAATAAGCGAGAATTTCCCAACTGAAAATATGCAAGCTGGTTTAACTGTACTTGATACACAGACTGGTGCCATTGTAGCGATTGGAGGAGGTCGTGATTTTGGACCTGAGAGAGGTTTAAACTATGCACAAGATCGTACGGATAGACAAATTGGATCGACGGCTAAACCTTTAATCGATTATGGACCAGCAATTGAATTTCTTAACTGGTCTACTGGTCATACATTAAATGATGAAGAAATGACTTACTCAGATAAAAAAAATACGCCTATTCGAAACTTTGATGGTAAGTTTTTAGGTGAAATGACAGCTAGAGAAGCATTATATCGCTCTCGTAATGTCCCAGCTATTCAAACTTATAGAGAAGTGGACCTTAAAAATCGTGTTAACTTTGCAAATGCTCTAGGGATTCCAAAAAAGAATCTTGAAAATGAGTCAGCCGCAATTGGTGCATTTACCGGTATAAATACTATTGAATTAGCAGCCTCTTATGCGGCATTTGGACATAACGGTATCTTCACTGAACCTTATTCGATTCGAACAATTGAATACCGAGATGGCAAAACAAAGCGTACTTTCGAACCTAAGGCTTCACCTGCTATGAAAGACTCTACAGCATACATGATTACGGATATGTTAAGAGATGTTGTTAGTGGTAAACGAGGAGCATCCGGCTCTTCTGCTGCAGTTCCTGGTCTAGATATTGCTGGTAAAACAGGAACAACAAATTATACGCAAGAAGAATTAGATAAATATGGACTTTCAAGTACCTATGCTCCAGACGTTTGGTTTGCAGGTTATTCTACCAACTACTCAATATCTGTATGGACTGGATATGAAAAAAGAGCACAAGGAATTAATACGGCGGACGCAAATGAACGTTCATTTGCTCAAAGACTATTTAAAGACGTGATGACTAAAGTATCAGCAGACAAAGAAACTGCGAACTTTAAACGACCAAATTCTGTTGTAGAAGCAACTATTGAGGTTGGTACATCCCCTCTTCGTTTGGCGAGTAAATATACACCCGAAGAGTTGAAGAGTACTGAATTATTTGTTCGTGGTACTGAACCAACAGAAGTTTCTGAGGAATATGAAAAACTTGAAATTGATGCTCCTACTAAGTTGAAAGCAGATTATAGTGAAGGCGATCTAACGGCTATCTTATCTTGGGATCATAAAACTGCAAAACGCGGGAAAAATGAGATCCCCGTTATGTTCGAAGTCTCTTTCTCTGTAGATGGTGGTGAACCTACTGTTCTTCAATCAACAGATCAAAAAGGTTTAATTGTCCAAGGCGTTGAACCAGGAAAATCCTACACATTTAGTGTAGTTGCTATTGCTGAAGAAATTCGAAGTAGTCCTGCAACCACTTCTCTGGAAATAGAAGCTGAAGAAGAACCTAGTGAAGAAGACAAGGACAAAGATAAAGATAAAGATAAAGATGATGGAGACGGAACTGGCGACGGAACTGGTGATGGTACTGGTGACGGAACTGGCGACGGAACTGGTGATGGTACTGGCGACGGAACTGGTGATGGTACTGGTGATGGAACTGGTGATGGTACTGGTGATGGAACTGGCGATGGAACTGGTGATGGAACTGGTGATGGTGAAGGCACCACTTCAGGAGCTTCCACTCCACCTTCTGATGATGATACATCAACCACCACACCATAGTAGAAAAGTTGTTGAGGTTTTTAAATTTAACTGCTCCCCCACACAACATGTTTAACATGAATAAAAAAGAAGCGATTCCTAATGGAATCGCTTCTTTTTATTTTGTTTTTAATTTTAATCGAGCTATCTTCTTTTTTGTTTCATTAAAAAGCTCATTCAATTGAATGTAGGAACCGTAATGCTCAGGTCGACTACTTATAAAACAGAATCGTTCCTCACCATTTAAAGGAAGAACTTCATATTGATGAATGTCTTGCGTTCGGAATTTTTTTACTTCAGAAGTTGAAACTAAAAGATTTTCATAGAGACTAATCCCTCTTAACATAAGCAGCTTAACAGAATCGTCTCTGGATTTATTTGCTTCGGAAATCTTTTCGCTTAGCGATTTCCATTCATCATAAATTCTTTTTACATGATCGGTTTTTGATTTTTCAAGATTCATCTGGATCAAGTGGTTATCAACCTTTTAGTCATGCGTTTCTTCCCTTCACGACATACAGCCAATAAAGGACAAACCGGGCATTGAGGATTCTGAGCCTTACAATGATAACGTCCGAAAAATATAAGTTGATGATGTGTTTTTGACCACAATTCTTTAGGGGTTTTTTTCATGATGGTTTCTTCTACTTGAAGGACAGAATCTTTCCATCTACACAACCCTAATCTCTTTGTCACGCGTTCTACATGTGTATCGACTGCAAGAGCTGGGATATCGAAGGCAACGGAAACTACTACATTTGCTGTTTTACGTCCAACTCCAGGAAGTGTCGTTAAGAGGTCTCGGTTCGGAGGTACTTCCCCATTGAATTGGGTGATAATCATCTGCGATAATGCTTGAATATTTTTGGCTTTATTGCGAAATAAACCAATTGACCGTATATCATTTTGCAACTCTTCAATCGACACGTCCAAATAATCTTCTGGTCGTTTATATTTCTCAAATAAACCAGGGGTTACCTTGTTCACTAATACATCTGTGCACTGAGCAGACAACAAAGTTGCAATTAATAATTCAAATGGATTGGAATGGACAAGCTCGCAATGTGCGTCTGGAAACATTCGTTCCATTTCCTCTAAACAATTATTCCACTGTAGTTT
>JBFELW010000198.1:0-4788 GCA_041551995.1 Paenisporosarcina sp. | reverse complement strand
GACTGTAGACAAACTTGAAGAATTTTAAGTTTGTCTATCACTATATATCCGAAGAGGCTAGGCGAGTGGATCAACAAATTCATTTAAAAAATGACAAAAGGCATCGAGATGGTGTATTCTCGATGCCTTTTGTGGGAAATAAAAACTGTTCTCTTCTATATGAAGAGGACAGTTTTTAATTTGTTTCTTATCAATATAAGCTGGTAGGAACTATAAGAAAAATAACTATGAACAATTATTAACTACGTATCATTTATATCACATTCTCATGAATAGATATCCTAAATCATAAGCTAGTAAAAAAGGATGCGTTTAGTGGTACTTAAATGGATGACGTTCGGCGTCTGCTACATACTTGTTGTCATGAGTTTTTCTCACGTAATCATGTATTTTAATTATAGAGCACTCGGGTATGATTGGGGGGCGGTTTGGTCATTCATCCTCCAAACGCCAGACTTTTTCGTATTTATTTGTTCATTTGTATTATTAACAACCATTATTTTCTTCCCAAGCCCATCGCGTTCTCCATATTTCTAAGAGTTTTTGATGCGACTTCATTTGCCTTAGCTGCACCTTGATCTAAAATCTCATCCAACTGATCTGACACAAGAAGTCTTTCATATCGTTCTTGTATCGGTGCAATGTGTTCAATTACACTTTTAGCAACAGAGGCTTTAAATTCGCCATAGCCAACTCCATTGTATTTTTCAACAAGAGTTTCAATTGTCATACCAGTCATAGCACTTTCGATAATTAATAAATTCGAAACACCGGGTTTCTTATCTACATCAAAAGTAACAATCCCTTCCGAATCCGTCACTGCACTCTTGATTTTCTTTTCAATATCTTTCGGTGAGTCAAGTAAAGTAATAGTTGCCTTTTTATTTGGATCTGACTTACTCATTTTCTTTAATGGATCCTGAAGAGATTTAATACGTGCACCGTTTTTCGGTAACCGAATTTCAGGAATCGTAAATATAGGACTATATCGCTTATTAAACCTTTCAGCTAAGTCACGTGTTAACTCAACATGTTGTTTTTGGTCGTCCCCAACGGGTACAATATCAGTTTGGTATAGTAAAATATCAGCAGCCATTAAAGGGGGATACGTTAACAATGATGCGGAAACGCCATCCTTACCGGCACTCTTATCCTTAAACTGCGTCATACGTTCAAGCTCACCTATATAGGACATACATTGCATCATCCAACCTGCCTGAGCATGTGCAGGAACTTCCGATTGAATAAACAGTGTGGCCTTGTTCGGATCAATCCCAACGGCTAAGTATAGGGCTGCAAGTGAACGAATGGATGAGCGCAAAGACTTAGAGTCCTGTTGGACGGTGATAGCGTGCTGATCAACTATACAAAAGATACAATCGTATTCATTTTGTAATGTTGTGAATTGCCGAAACGCTCCAATGTAATTACCAAGTGTCACGACTCCTGTGGGTTGAACGCCTGAAAAAATCTTTTTCAATGAAAACTCCTCCTTAAATTAAAAAAACACATCAATCTCCCTATAATAGGGACGAATGATGTGTGAATCCGTGGTACCACCCAGATTGCCAAACGTTCTTGGCCTCTTTAACTTCATAACGTGAAGGGACGTATTAAGCTACACCTTTATGAGGTTCGCAAAATAAGCTCGGAAGTCCATTCGATTTGAAGGGATGTTCTGTTTTCAGCAATCACAGACTCTCTAGTGCAACCCGTTCAAATGTACTACTCTTCGTCTTAGCGTTTAATGAGTATATTGAATGTAATTATATTATAGAAGAAACTCAAAAATCAAGTGTGGTTTATCTCATATAATAAAAAAGTAGAGCGAGTGCCATACATAGTAAAATGGCTCCACCAAAACGAAAGAAATACA
Organism: Paenisporosarcina sp.; assembly: GCA_041551995.1. Classification (GTDB taxonomy): domain Bacteria; phylum Bacillota; class Bacilli; order Bacillales_A; family Planococcaceae; genus Paenisporosarcina. Next base: position 2,912 of record JBFELW010000198.1, on the reverse strand, counting down.
CATAAGGAAAATCAAAGACTTCAGAAGGGGAGCGCATTGTCTCCACATCACGTAAGAATCGTGTAGGAGTAAAAGCCTTCCGCATACTCATAGTGAAAATATCGAAAAAACCATTTGAAATTACATAAATAACTAAGCCAATAAAAAAGAGTAGGCCACCGACTAGAAATGACACGTTAATATATGGTAGCAATGCTAATTCACGGTAATACAAGAACACGAATATTACAATCACAATTTGTAGTGAAAGAAAAACCAGTATTTTATTTTTCATATCGTACACCTCAATTCATCATATTATAGTAGATTTATAAAAAAAAATCAAAAATTTTCAGATGGTATTAAATATTCTAAATACTTAAAAAACCCTTTTATGACAACGTTTTTGTTACCTTATTGTAATCTTTCTGTTACATTCGTGTAAATAATATTTGAAAAAAAGACTGTACAGATTATTTAGATTATGTATAATTAACCTTGTACCAATTATTCAGAAAATATAAGGGGGTCAACTTAGTGAAGAAAAGTAAGTTTATTTGGCTTTTAAGCCTAATGTTAGTTTTAAGCGTATTCTTGGCTGCTTGTGGCGGAGATGACGAAGAAACAAATGGTGACGATACGAAAAAAGATCCAGACGCTACAACAGATGAACCAAAAGAAGTTGTAGAAGAAGAACAAGTTCTTAATCTTATCGCAGGTTCTGAGATTCCAACAATGGATTCTTCACTTGTAACAGACTCAGTAGGTTTTGACCTTTTGATGGATGTTGCTGAAGGTTTATACCGTTTAAATCAAGAAAACGTACCAGTTCCTGCTATGGCTGAAGGCGAGCCTACAGTTTCTGAAGATGGATTAACATACACGTTCACAATTCGTGATGCAAAATGGTCTAATGGTACACCTGTAACTGCAGGAGACTTCGAATTCGCTTGGAAACGTGCTATGAACCCAGATACTGCTTCTGAATACGGTCCATACATGATGGCTGGCGTACTTAAAAACGCAACTGAAATTTCTGAAGGAAAAGCTGATTACACTGAGTTAGGTGTTAAAGCAACTGATGATAAAACTTTAGAAGTAACTTTAGAAAAACCAGTTCCTTATTTCCTATCTTTAATGGCTTTCGGTACTTACTTACCACTTAACGAAGCTTTCGTTACTGAACAAGGTGATAAGTATGCTACAAATTCAGATACACTAATTTCTAACGGACCTTTCACACTTACTGAGTGGGATGGTACTGGACAATCTTGGGCAATCGTAAAAAATGACGAGTATTGGGATGCAGAAAATGTGAAACTTACTCAAATTAACTATGATGTAGTTAAAGAAACTGCTACTGCAGTTAATCTTTACAAAACTGGTGAAGTAGATCGTACTGGTCTTTCTGTTGAGTTTGCAGCACAATACGCTAACGACCCTGAACTAGTAAAAGAAATGGATTCAGTAATATTCTATTTCAAATTCAACCAAGAGCGTAATGGTAAACCAACACCTCTTGCTAACAAAAACATTCGTGAAGCAATCTCTAAATCTTATAACAAAGAAGATTTAGTAAATGTAGTATTGAACAACGGTTCTGTAGCTGCTAACTATTTAGTACCTGCTGGATTCACTTTTGATGAAAATGCTAACGATTTCCGTGACATCAACGGAGACTTAGTTGAATTCAATCAAGAAGAAGCTAAAGCTGCATGGGAAAAAGGTTTGGCTGAGCTAGGTGTTACTGAAGTAACTTTAGAAATTCTTGGTGGAGACTCAGATCTTGCTAAGAAAATGGATGAGTACTTCAAATCACAAATGGAAGGTACTCTAGAAGGTTTAACTATCAACCTAAAACAAGTACCATTCGCTGTACGTTTAGATCTTGACACTGCTCAAGATTATGATATTCAAAGTGCTGGATGGGGTCCTGACTTCCAAGATCCTTACACATTCATGAACTTGTTTGTTACTGATGGTGGTAACAACATGATGTCTTACTCTAACGAGAAGTATGACGAGTTAATCAAAGCTGCAGCTGGTGAACTAGCTACAGATAATGAAGCTCGTTGGAATGCTATGGCAGAAGCTGAAAAAATTCTTATCGCTGAAGACTATGGTATTTCTCCAAACTACCAACGTGGTACAATGCAACTTGTAAAACCATATGTTAAAGGTGTAGTAGGTCACCAATTCGGTGGAGACTACAGCTACAAATGGGCTTATGTTGAAGGTAAAGAATAAGCGTTTAATCTAATAGCTTAAACTTTTAAAAATCTCATAGTTAGAGAGTATATGGAATCCTAAAGGACCCATATACTCTCTTTTTAAATGAGAGTGAATTAACGAAAAATTGCTTGTTTTCAAACATTGATGTTGCCAATAACTAGTTTAATCTGTTTATATATAGATAGGTTTATACAATGTTTTTATCTATTAGGAGGTGCGAAGATGGCTAAGTATATCGTTAGACGTTTGTTTTATATGTTTATTACTCTTTTCCTGATTGCGACAGCAACATTTTTCTTAATGAAAACGCTACCAGGTTCCCCAATAAGTTCCGCTGAAAAACTTTCCCCTAGTCAACTGGCTATAGTAGAGGCTAAGTATGATTTAGATAAACCCTTACCAGTTCAGTATGGAAAATACATGCTTAACTTGGCGAAAGGTGATTTAGGTAATTCTTTTGTCTTTAAGGGTGCCAGTGTTACGGAACTCATTAAGAAACGTTTAGGACCTTCTTTACAATTAGGTGCACAAGCAATGTTTGTAGGTGTATCCTTAGGTATTATTCTGGGTATGATTGCCGCTTTAAAGCAGAATAGTTTTTGGGATTATGGTAGTACGATAATCTCCATTCTAGGAATTTCTATACCCTCTTTCGTTTTTGCTGCTATGTTACAGTATTGGTTAGCAGTGCAGTGGGAGCT
>JBFELW010000197.1:0-4801 GCA_041551995.1 Paenisporosarcina sp. | reverse complement strand
GGAATGTTGCCTCTAGTAAATTTTAAAATTCAACAATAATTGTCAAAATATTCATGACCTTTACTTAAAAATATGATACTTTTGTAATAGAGAGAGATTTAGAGGGGGAAAAATATTGAACGTTCAAGAGATTCGCAAAAAAGATATAGCGAATAAGAATACGATTATGTTTATTGCGTATGGCATTTCAGGATTATTAGGTACTTTGGTGTATTGGTTAACGGATCAAGGGACGATGAAGATTGTTTCGATGGCTGTGCCATTTACGCTAACTATTTTGTTTTATTTGTTGTCTCGCAAGTTCCGTCAGATTGAAGTTGCGTTTCCTTGGTTAGTATTGTCTGTGATGACGGGTGCTGCTTTAACGAATGGGTTTATTGGTGATCCTTCGATTGCTACCACAGGAATAGCTTTCTTTATTGCCGGACTAGCAAGTATTCATGCTTCTACAGCTATCATGTCTTACGGAGCGGTTTTGGCAATAGCCGTTCAGGTTATGTTCATCACAAAGTATCCATATCAAGCTGAAATTGCGTCAAGCAAGGCAACCATTATGTTGGTGCTAATTTTGATGTGCTTTGCTTTATTCCTTCAAATTAGACAAGCCAAGAAATTGGAGACACAGGTTTCGGAGTTGCTTCAAACGACTCAAACAAAAGCACATGAAGACGAATTGCTAGCGCAGAAATTGAATAGTGCTGTTGTTGCCATCACTGGTAATTTAGAACGCATTCGGGAAAATGCAGATACTTCTGCATTGTCACAACGTGAAATGCTGGTTGCGATTAATGAAGTGAGTGTTGGTTCTCAACGACAAGCAGATCATATTTTAGATATTGCGAAGAGTACAGAGTCGACGAATGATTCTGTTCACCACATGGTTACACAGTTGGACGGCATTGTCGTGAAAGCGACAGATGCTGGTAAGAAGGCAGAGGATGGATCGACGAAAATGTCTTCTGTTAAGACTGAAATGGATACATTCACGATGTTTTTTGCTGAGTTAAATAAAACCTTTAAAGAATTAACGGAGAAAATTAAAGAAACAAATGAATTTGCGAGTTCCATTCGAGAGATTACAGAACAAACCAATTTACTTGCTTTAAATGCTTCGATTGAAGCAGCGCGTGCAGGAGAGCATGGAAGAGGCTTTGCTGTTGTCGCGGATGAGATTCGGAAGTTGGCAGGATTAACAGATGTTACCTTGAAAAAGATTGATGGGAATCTATCTAGTGTCAATCAATACAATGAATTGACGATGACGAAGCTCGACGAAGGTGCTACACATGTTCAGAAGCAAGTGCAAATGACGGAGGAAGCAAATGAGTCCTTTAAGGATTTATTCAACCAAATGAATGATGTTATGCACGAACTAACTGCTTTTACAAAAGTAGTGGATGTGATTTCGACCAATAGTGGCACGATTCAAGAAAGCACAAATGAATTTGCTTCAATTATTGAAGAGAGTACAGCTGCTGTTGAAGAATTAAATGCTACGCTTGTGCAGTTAACGGATGAGCAAGAAAAAATTGCACGTTATGCGAATGAAACATACGATGAAGCGGTGTCAATCCGGAAGTAGAGGTGGAGACGGATGCAATACAACCGAAAAGAAGCATTCCGACATACTTTTGTAGATCCAATTCCAGCGACTTTTCGTCTGATGGTTGAAGGGGAAAGCGAATCGCATGTTGAAATTTCCAAGCTTGGCGCTTGCTTCATCGTGGATTTAAGTCCTAGTGGGATGCGGATGTATTCTGATTTGGGGATTCCTAAGATTCCTGGACAAAAACTTCATCTGGCCATCGATGTCATCTTAAATGATGAGCCGTTGACACTCGTTGGAAATATCGTATGGAAGAAAGCCCACCGTGATGGAAATCAATACGGGATTGACTTAAAAACGGATGACACGATTGAACGAACTATTATTAGAGAATTAAAAGAACGTCGTCGTAACGAAATCCTGGCATCAAAAGAGTTAAATAAATAGATGGAACAGGACCAACAGACTAACTACTGTTGGTTTTTTTTTTTTTGTAAGGTTTTGAGTCAATTTCATAACTTCTCAATTCGATAATAAACACGAACATTTAATTGGTTTTCATTAATTATCCGCTTTATTTAACCAGGTATCGTTTGATTGTAGGGCAAGGCGGCGACTCCTGTGGGACTAGCGCGAACTGAAAGCCCCGCAGAGATTGAAGCCGTGCCCCACGGAAAGCGTCCGCATGAAGCGGAAATCAACTTTGTTCGGGTTTTATTGCTAGATTTTTTATTATGAAATTGACTCCTTTGTTAAAGAATGCCCGCTTTTGTTCTCAACTGACTGGTGTGAAGAGTATATATCTAATACCAGCTAAACGTTTTTCCTGATTTATTAAAAAAAAATATAAAAATGTAACGGATGTCATTTCGGAAAAGGATAATACTACGTTGCAGGATTTAATGGCGAATATCGTTAAAAAAAGGCTATTTTGAAAAAAAAATGACGAATTTCGACAAAAACTAATTTTTTTTAAGTTTGTTGCAGGACTTTTAAGGGGATAAGTTGAATAAGGTTATCATAGCCTTAATTAAGTGAAGTAAGGTTATAATAGCTTTAACCAAAGGAGGAGTTTACATGCTAAATTTTAACATTCGCGGTGAAAACATTGAGGTAACTCCTGCGATTCGTGAGCACGTTGAAAGTAAAATCTCTAAGGTAGAACGCTATTTCAACGAGGACTTTCAAGCGAACGCAAATGTCAATTTGAAGGTATTCAATAACAGTGAAACAAAAGTAGAAGTAACAATTCCGATGAAGAGTTTAACGCTAAGAGCTGAGGAAAGTCATAGCGATATGTACGCAGCAGTAGATTTAATTATTGATAAATTAGAGCGACAAATACGCAAACATAAAACAAAAGTTAATCGTAAGTTCCGTGAAGGTGAAGGCGTTGGCACATACTTTGCAAATGAACAATCAACGAATCATGAAGAGTCTGAGGAAGATATCGTCATTGTTCGTACGAAGCAATTTTCATTAAAACCAATGGATCAAGAAGAAGCCGTTTTACAAATGGATATGTTGGGACATAATTTCTACGTGTTTACTGACGGAGAAAGCAATGGCACAAACATTGTATACAAACGTAAAGACGGTAAGTATGGTCTAATTGAAACAAATTAACAGCTAATTGTAATTAAGTTAGGAAGCCCTTGATCGTTGAGGGCTTCTTTTTTTATGGAAAATTGTTCGAATCCTTTAATCTAGGAGCACAACCTGAGACTTAGAAACATCTCGATATTCCTTATAATTGAAGTCTCAGTATTAATATCAAGTAAATTTTGTCTTTTTAGCAGGAATTTTGTCGTTATTAAGAGAAATATAAATGAATAAAAAATTTACTGATGCTTCGTTTATGGTGAGGGGTGACTAGTTGTCAAATTTGGGTTTCGGATTCCGAGAGAAAGTTTTATTTACCATGAGTGCAGTGGTGATTCCTATCATTTTGATAATGGCTACCTATTCTTATATGCATTCAGAATCACTGTATGAGAGTCAAATGGAGAGAGAATTAGCTCTTGAGAATGAGCTTGTTGGGGAGAAAGTGTTCTCTTTATTGTCTAGGCAAGGCGAGACAGTAAAGCGGGTTGCCGAGCTCGAGACTCTTAAACGATTTGTTCAGTCGAGTCCCGTGCGAGAAACTATAAAAGTCCATCCTGATTATGAATCAATAGATCGATTATTAACTGATCTTCAAGAAGGTGAAAACGGAATAGAATTCGTGTGGTTAGCTTTCTTGAAACACGATTTTTATATGGCAGATCACGGTATGTTATCAGATACAGGTGTCCAAGTAAATAAACGACCTTGGTACCAGAAGACGGTGTCGGCTAAAGGTATATCTTTTTCTGACCCTTACAAGGATTATGCAACAAGTAAAGATACCGTTAGTGTTATTTTTCCTATTGATTTGGATGGTACCAGAGTAGGTTATTTAGGTGCAGATATGCATCTAGCTGTCATTCCAGGTTTAATTCAACCTTTCGAAACGACTGAAAAACATCATATTTTGCTATCCAGTAGTAGACAGGCTTTGCATGATTCCAATGGGATGTGGCCTTTATTTGAGGGTCAGAATTTACTGAAAACGAACTCAAAACTAATAAACGTTAATGAAGAGAATTATTATGTGGAGATTAACAAGGTAAAAAATACAGGATGGTATCTTGTGAGTTATGCCGATGAATCGATTGTAACGGGACCACTTTCGAAATTTTTGACGACAGTTAGTTTAGCTTGGGCAATTGCAGGACTGCTCATTTTGTTTTTCCTTTCCATATCACTTCGTCCCGTAATGAAGGACGTTTCAACAATTGTGAGACATGTAAAAGGAATGAAACAGGGGAATTTAATCACTAACATGTCGATTAATAGGACAGATGAAGTAGGAGAAATCGCCGCGTCCATTGAAGAAATGGGCTCTCAATTACATTATAAGATGCAAGAAATAAATTATCAGGCAGAATATGATCAGTTAACTAATTTGCCCAATAGATTATCCATCGAACGCTTATTGCAGAGCTGGATACGTGCCGAATACACTGGTGACACAATCGTTGCGGTAACATTTATAGACCTGGATCATTTTAAACAAATTAATGATTCGAAGGGCCACGCATATGGTGATTCTTTGCTCATTCAAGTTTCCGAGAGAATTCTTAGCGTTTTACCAAAAGATAGTTATTTTGGGCGCTTTGGTGGGGACGAATTCATCATATTGTTGCGTGAAAAAAAGGAAGAATTCATACAGAT
>JBFELW010000196.1:0-4813 GCA_041551995.1 Paenisporosarcina sp. | reverse complement strand
TGGAAGTGGAAAGAAGAATATGCAGGTCATATCAGGCAGCAATGGTCCAAACTTGGTTTAGGCTTAGATTATTCACGAGAACGTTTTACACTTGATGAAGGTCTTTCAAATGCAGTAAAAGAGGTTTTCGTAAATCTGTATAAAAAAGACTTAATTTACCGTGGGGAACGCATTATCAACTGGGATCCTGCAACTAAAACAGCATTATCTGATATTGAGGTTATCCATCAAGATGTACAGGGTGCTTTCTATCATATGCGATACCCACTTACAGATGGCACGGGTCATATTGAAATTGCGACAACGCGCCCTGAAACAATGCTTGGGGATGCAGCAGTAGCGGTACATCCTGAGGATGATCGATATAAACATTTAATCGGTAAATTTGTTACACTACCAATCATTGGAAGGGAAATTCTGATTATTGCGGATGATTATGTAGACATGGATTTTGGTAGTGGTGCTGTTAAAATAACGCCTGCACATGATCCGAATGACTTTGAAATTGGAAACAGACATAATCTTGAACGTATTTTAGTGATGAATGAAGATGGAACAATGAATGCACTTGCTGGTAAATACGAAAATATGGATCGTTTTGAATGTCGTAAGCAAATTGTTGCTGACCTTCAAGAAGCGGGTGTCGTGTTTAAAATCGAAGAGCATTCACATTCTGTTGGACATTCAGAACGTAGTGGGGCGGTTGTTGAACCTTACCTTTCCACACAATGGTTTGTTAACATGCAGCCTTTAGCGGATGAGGCAATTAAACTTCAACAAGGTGAAGGTAAAGTAGAATTTGTCCCGGACCGTTTTGAAAATACGTATATGCGCTGGATGGAAAACATTCGCGACTGGTGTATTTCACGTCAATTATGGTGGGGACATCGTATCCCAGCTTGGTACCATATCGAAACAGGTGAAATATATGTTGGACTTGAAGCTCCCACAGATAGTGAAAACTGGAAACAAGACGAAGATGTTTTAGACACCTGGTTCTCCTCTGCGTTATGGCCGTTTTCAACAATGGGGTGGCCAGACTTAGAAAATGAGGAATTTAAACGGTACTATCCTACTAATGTATTAGTAACAGGTTATGACATTATTGCCTTCTGGGTGTCCCGTATGATTTTCCAAGGTCTAGAGTTTACTGATCAACGACCTTTTGACGATGTCTTAATTCATGGATTAGTTCGTGCTGAAGATGGACGTAAGATGTCTAAATCCCTTGGGAATGGTGTGGATCCAATGGATGTTATCGACAAGTATGGAGCTGATGCTCTTCGATACTTCTTGTCAACAGGTTCTTCACCTGGTCAAGATTTAAGATTCTCCATTGAAAAAGTAGAGTCCGTTTGGAACTTTGCCAATAAAATTTGGAATGCTTCCCGTTTCGCCATGATGAATATGGAAGGCATGAAGTATGAAGATATTGATTTAAGTGGAGAAAAATCTGTCGCAGACGCTTGGATTCTAACCCGTTTAAATGAAACAATCGAGCAAGTTACAAAACTTGCTGATAAATATGAGTTTGGTGAAGTAGGTCGCTCTCTTTACAACTTCATTTGGGATGACTTCTGTGATTGGTATATTGAAATGGCGAAGTTACCTCTATATGGGGAAGATGAAGAAGCTAAAAAAATGACACGTTCGGTATTAGCTTATGTGTTAGATAACACTATGCGTTTACTTCATCCTTTCATGCCTTTCATTACAGAAGAAATCTGGCAAAGCTTACCACATGAAGGCGAGTCCATAACAATAGCGGCATGGCCAACAGTGAATGAAACGTTAACGGATAGCAAAAAGGCATCAAGTATGAAGTTGCTTTCAGATATTATTCGTTCCGTACGAACAATTCGTGCAGAAGTTCAAACACCTATGAGCAAAAAAGTACCTCTTTACATTTCGGTAAAAGATGCTGAAACATTAGCGGTTCTTAAAGAAAATGAAATGTATTTAGTGAAATTCTGTAACCCAGAACCACTTGTGATTGGTCAAAATATTGACGCACCTGGTCAATCAATGACGAGTGTAGTATCTGGAGCTGAACTATTCTTGCCATTAGAAGGATTAATCGATATTGGGGCTGAAACAGCTCGATTAGAAAAAGAGTTAGAAAAATGGGCAAAAGAAGTAAAACTTGTTCAAGGAAAGCTTTCCAACGAACGTTTTGTGTCAAAAGCTCCTGAGGCCGTTGTAGCTGAAGAACGGGCGAAAGAACAAGATTATTTAGAGAAACACGCAACTGTTGAAAAACGTTTACAAGAATTGAAAAATTTATAAGTAAAGAAGCTCACCCTTTCCACGTAATGTGAATGAAGGGTGAGCTTTTTTTTGCCTATTTTTGCTCTTTTAATTTCCTATGAATATGAGCCATAATTGGAACCGCAATATCTTTTTGAGTTGTCATGAAATAGGATCTTGCACCAACTGGATCTTCCATTTCATTAAATAACCAAGTACCATCAGGTAACAATAAAAAGTCTAGTCCTATATAGTCACTCTTTAAAGCTCGTACAAGTGTTAAAACTTGCTCTTGTTGCCATGCTGCTAATTCATACACTTCTGCTTTTCCACCGAGCATAACGTTTGATTTGAAACTACTTACACCAGTACGTTTTACAGCACCCTCAATCGTTTCTCCAACAACAAACACTCGAATATCAGTGGCTCCAGACTCAATATACGGTTGTGCAATTAGTTCTCGTTTTGAATACTTCGAAATAAATTCTGTAGCAGTGGTTTCGTTTTGACAAAGCACAACTTCTTGTCCTCCATGTCCATCTACAGTTTTTAACACTGTGGGATAGGACAGGATATCTTGAACTACTTTTATTTTTTTTGTTGGAATGACTGGTATACCAAGAAGCATAGCCAGTTGATGGGTCTCATATTTATCATTTGCAATACTACTAACTTCTGCTCGATTAAATAATTGTATGCCTTTAGACTCTAATTCCTTAGCGAGTTTAGGATAACGTGCACGAAATATGATGAAATCAGCTTCAGGTATATCTTCTTCATCATATTTAACGAGTTGTAATGTAATACCATCATCTTCAGCGGCTAATTGTAAACGCTCAATAAACTCAAAGTTACGAATCGCTTCAACTGCTTCATAAATGAGTAACCCTTTCATATGGATATGCCTGTAAGTTTCGTTTGAATATAGTCAATCATTGAATCAGCTACGTTAATACCTGTTACGTTATATATATTCCGGATATGTGCTGCAGCATTTACTTCACACACAAGTGGTTCTTCAAAACGTCCAAATAATAAATCTACGCCTGCAAATTCAGCTTGAACTACTTTTGCAGCATGTAAAGCAACTTCCTTTTGGGCTTCAGTTAACTCAATTTCCGTAGCCTTTCCGCCATTCGTAATATTCGCTCTAAAATCTGTTTCTGAATAGCGGTACATGGCTGCAACAATTTGGTTACCAACAATATTAACTCGTATGTCACGGCCGCGACTTGATGCTATAAATTCCTGGAAAACAAAATCAATACCACGAAGTGCTTCAACCTTTTGATAGAATTCCTCTTCAGTTTCAATTAGATATACTTTCATACCAAAAGAACCTTTACCTTCTTTTATAATCATTGGTAATCCTAATTCGAGCAAGACTTGTTCGTAATAACCGCTATTACGAATTGAAAAACCACTATACACTTTTGGTGCTAAAATAGTTTTTGGCATCGGCACACCATGTTTAGCTAACACCAAGTATTGCTTCGCTTTATTATCACATCTTTCAATAACATCAGGGTCATTGAATACAGGAATACCAGCATTCTTAATGTAAGTGGCTAGCAAAATGTCTTTATCCAAAAAGACAGCAAAATCTGGAGGGTGGGAGATGGATTCATCTAAATTTATCATTAACTCATAATTTTTAAGAACAATTGGTTGAATACCAGCGCGAGAAGCGGCTTCAGCCACAAGCTGTGCTTGGTCTAGGAATTTATCAGACTCCAAGCTTCCATTATAAATAATCCAACATGAACGCATATTACGACCTCCTTAGCGATGTTATACTATCATCATAAAGAGATAGTAGCATGAAATTGAGAAGAGGTGCACCATGATACCGAAATTTAATTTATATAAAGAACGATGGGGAGTAGAAAGTAGAAATTCAATTGAGCCAGGACTAGAAAAAGTGACAGAAGCACTAGCTCAAGTCGGAAACCCTCATCTTGACTTAAACATCATTCATGTCGCTGGAACGAATGGGAAAGGATCTACTATTACCATGATGCAACAGATACTCTTAGCACATGGTTTAACAACAGCATGTTTCTACTCGCCTTGCTTTATAGATGTTCACGATCAAATTCAACTGAACAATAAGCCAATTTCAAGTCAACAATTAGATTTACTTTTCCAACAAGCTCAAAAAGCAGGATTGAGTGGTATGCTTACAGATTTCGAATTACTTACAGTATTAGCTTTTATGGCCTTTAAAGAATCCAGTTCAGATATTATTTTACTTGAAACAGGTATGGGGGGGCGCTTCGACAGTACAAATGTTAGTATTCCTCTTGTTTCAGTTATAACTAGCATTGCATTAGAACATGAACTTTTTTTAGGTAAAGAAATAGCGGATATTGCCTATCATAAGGCGGGAATTATAAAAGAAGGGGTACCCGTGATTGTAGGGTCTCTTAATAAGGAAGCCATAGATGTAGTTAAAGAAGAAGGTAAACGGAAAAATTCAAGAGTATCGATTATTGATGAAGACTTTTCATTCATTCAAAATACCTTTAGTAATCGAGATGGTATTAAATTACAGTGTCTTACAGTC
>JBFELW010000195.1:0-4822 GCA_041551995.1 Paenisporosarcina sp. | reverse complement strand
GTTGGTTACCAACCAACACTTGCTACAGAAATGGGTCAATTGCAAGAGCGTATCACGTCAACTAACAAAGGTTCTGTAACATCGATTCAAGCGATTTATGTACCTGCCGATGACTATACGGATCCAGCTCCTGCAACAACATTTGCTCACTTAGATGCAACTACAAACTTAGAACGTAAACTTTCTGAGATGGGTATTTACCCAGCGGTAGATCCTTTGGCTTCAACTTCACGTGCATTGTCACCTGAAATTGTTGGTGAAGAGCACTACAATGTAGCTCGTCAAGTACAATCAACACTACAACGCTACAAAGAACTTCAAGACATCATTGCGATTCTTGGTATGGATGAGTTATCTGATGAAGACAAGTCAACGGTTAACCGTGCTCGTCGTATTCAGTTCTTCTTATCTCAAAACTTCCACGTAGCTGAGCAATTTACAGGGCAAAAAGGTTCATACGTACAGGTTAAAGAAACCATTCAAGGATTCAAACAAATTCTTGAAGGAACATATGACCACCTACCTGAAGATGCTTTCCGTTTAGTTGGACGCATTGAAGAAGTTATTGAAAAAGCAAAAAAAATGGGCGTTGAAGTTTAATAACAGGGACCAGGAGGGGAAAAAATGAAGACCATTAAAGTCAATATTGTCACTCCCGACGGCCCGGTATACGATTCTGAAGTCAACATGATCATTGCTAACACAACATCTGGTGAATTAGGTTTGTTACCTGGACATATACCAATGGTTGCTCCACTTGAAGTGGGTATCATTCGTCTAAAATCAGAAGGAAAGACAGACATCGTTGCTGTAAGCGGCGGTTTCCTGGAAGTCCGACCTGACCAAGTATCCATACTTGCTCCATCAGCTGAAGTTTCTACTACGATTGATGTAAATCGTGCGAAAGAAGCAATGAAACGTGCTGAAGAACGTCTTAACTTAACCAAGCAAGACGACATCGATTTCAAACGTGCGGAACTATCATTGAGACGCGCAATGAATCGTATCAACGTTAATGAGGGTAGCTACTAAATATATATAAAAATGGGCAGAGGAATCCTTCCTTGTGCCCGTTTTTTTTTTCTTAAAATAAGTTAAACTAGTAAGAGCATTGGAAAAGTAGAGGGAATATGGATAATTCGAGGATTCAAAAGGTAATTCAAGGATTCGCGGACTTAATTCGAGGATTCAGAAGATAATACGAGGATTCACGCACTTAATTCGAGGATTCGCAGTTTCACGAGGATAATTCAAGGATTCAAAAGTTAATTCAAGGATTCAGAAGATAATTCGAGGATTCACAGTTTCACGAGGATAATTCAAGGATTAACGTACTTAATTCGAGGATTCGCAGGATAATTCGAGGATTCACGCACTTAATTCGAGGATTCGTAGTTTCACGAAGATAATTCAAGGATTCACGCACTTAATTTGAGGATTCGCAGTTTCACGCAATTATTCAACTATTAACCCCATACCAAAACTCCTGCTAAGATCGTTTAATTAAAGGACAATCTAATTTCACTGCATTTTCATTTCGTTATCTGAGTTATAACCACGTTCTCATACTCATTTAACCAAAATCTTCAAATTTATAAATCCAGGAAAGAGGTATACGTATGTACAATATTATTGCTCAACAGGCAGTTCTTGGGATTTTTTCTCATATATTTTTTATTGGCGTTTCTTTTTATGCATTACGTGCGGTCATGTTAGATAAATTCTTGAAAAAAAATCATGTGTTTCAAGTTCAAATTTTGTACATTTTTCTAAGTATCTTGATAGGAACGACTGTTTCAAATTTCTTTTTAACCATTTCGAATTGGTCTACTCAGTTACCTTTTTTATTTCAATAAACTTCTCTTTATGTCCATGGATATGAGATGAGATGAGCATAAATGTGGACATAAAGAAAACTTTTTGGTTACCAAGAAAACTTTTTGTTACCAATAGGTTTGTATCACCGATTCCTAGGGAACAAGTAATATATCAAACATATTACAAGAGATACAAGATTTATAGTTTTTGCAATATAGGTTGGTACCGACACAAACAAACTATGACTTACGTATCATATAAGGCGGAGAATTAGATAAAAATAAATTATTAAATGAGTTTAAAGGTTACTTGTTTAATAATGTTATTGATTGTATCATAAGAAATGTTTTAATTTCTTAAAAAATTACATCATAAAATTAAAGATATGTGCTATTAAATAGAAAAATTTAAAAAAGTTGGAGGGTCTTACGGTGGATAAAATTGTTGTAAAAGGCGGACGGGTTTTAAATGGTAAGGTAAGAGTCGAGGGTGCAAAGAATGCGGTTTTACCGGTTTTAGCAGCAGCTCTACTAGCAACAAGTGGAAAGAATATTATTAGAGACGTACCTAATTTAGCTGATGTATATACGATAAATGAAGTTCTAAAAAGTTTAAATGCAGAAGTTCATTATAATCCAGCAACTAACGAAGTAATCATTGATTCATCTTCGAAGATTGAAAGTGAAGCGCAATTCGAATATGTGAGCAAGATGCGGGCTTCCATATTAGTTATGGGTCCAATACTAGCTCGTAACGGCTTTGCTAGAGTTTCACTTCCAGGAGGATGTGCAATTGGATCACGTCCAATTGATCAACATCTTAAAGGCTTTGAAGCAATGGGTGCTGAAATTTCTTTCGGACATGGATATGTGGAAGCAAGAACAGAGGGTCGTTTAAAAGGAGCAAAAATCTATTTAGATTTCCCAAGTGTGGGTGCTACTGAAAACATCTTAACTGCAGCAGCTTTAGCTGATGGAACTACGATACTTGAAAATGCTGCAAAAGAACCAGAGATTGTAGACTTGGCAAATTTCATCAACGAAATGGGTGGCCGGGTAATTGGTGCTGGAACAGATACCATTCGTATTGAAGGTGTAAAAGAACTTCAAGGTGCAGTACATCACATTATTCCGGATCGTATTGAAGCTGGAACTTTTATGGTGGCAGCAGCCATTACAAAAGGTGATGTTATTATTGAAAATGCAGTACCAGAACATCTTGCTGCATTGATTGCTAAAATGAAAGAAATGGGCGTTCAGATTAATGAAGAAGCTGAAGGTTTACGTATTCGGGCAACTGGTACACTGAAATCAGTAGATATTAAAACGATGCCACATCCAGGTTTTCCTACAGATATGCAATCACAAGTTATGTCACTTATGTTAACAGCAACAGGTACAGGCATTGTTACTGAAACTGTATTTGAGAATCGTTTTATGCATGTGGAAGAGTTTAGACGTATGAATGGTAATGTTAAAATTGAAGGCCGTTCTGTAATCATGCAAGGACCATCTAAGCTTCAAGGTGCTGAAGTCGCAGCTACAGATTTACGTGCAGCAGCAGCACTTATTTTAGCAGGTCTTGCTTCAGAAGGTATTACACGAGTTACAGAGTTGTATCATTTAGATCGTGGCTATGTAAACTTTCATTTAAAACTTGCATCTCTAGGTGCAGATATTGAGAGAATCAGCACAGAGTCTTCAGATGAAAAAGTAAAACAAACCGTCTAATCGGACTTTCTATTATCATATTCAAGCAACCGTCTTCTTATTCATGAGAAGGCGGTTTTAATTTTGAATAAAATAGGAAGAACACTACTTCTATTCTTCATAAAGTCAACTTAACCTATCTCCATTTGCATATACATATTCGTACTTTCAGGTGAATATATTTAGGTTATGAGATACTTTGCCATGTTTATTGCTATCCTCTGTCTATTTCTTTTGCCAATCCAATTTATTAAACAGAAAACAACAGCTCCACCACTACTAGAAAAGGAATGTCCAGTCGAGATTCAAGTAGAGGGTTTTCCTGAGCCTCTATCGTTAGAAGATTATATTGTGGGAGTTGTAAGTGCAGAGATGCCTTCTTCGTTCCATGAGGAAGCTTTAAAGGCACAAGCAATCGCTGCAAGAACATTTGCTTTGAAACTAACCAATTATGGTGAACTTCCCATAAAACCAACAGTCTCTCATCAAGCTTTTGTGTCGAATGAAAAACAAAAGTACAATGAAAATATAAAAAAAGCAGTGGCTGAGACAGCTTCACAAGTGTTGAGTTATAAAGACGAACTCATAACGGCAATGTTTTTCTCAACAAGCAATGGGTTAACAGAAAGTGCGAAAGGTTATAGTGGGTTCGATATTCCATATTTAGTTTCAACAGAAAGCAGTGGGGATGAACAATCTCCAAAATTTCTACAACAAAAAAAATTCACCTTAGATGAATGGAATGAAGCATTTGGCATTACGTGGACATCTGAATTACTAGAGTCTATTCAGCTCTATCCGAACACTTCAAAGAGAATACAAACGATGAAGGCGAAGAATTATAGTTGGACAGGCCGTGAAATACGAGAGATTTTAGACCTTCCTTCAACAGATTTTCTAATCGAGATTAAGGGGCAGCAAATCACCGTAAATACGAAAGGATATGGGCATGGAGTAGGTTTGAGTCAGTATGGAGCGAATGCGTTGGCCAATGAAGGGAAGCTCGCAAAAGACATTCTTCTTCATT
The DNA here is from genome assembly GCA_041551995.1 of Paenisporosarcina sp. Lineage (GTDB taxonomy): Bacteria > Bacillota > Bacilli > Bacillales_A > Planococcaceae > Paenisporosarcina. The sequence goes on along the minus strand of JBFELW010000195.1, from coordinate 268 downwards.
ACTATCAAAATACAGAAATAAAAAATTTTGAAACTTTAAATCCTTTATGTTTAAAACCATAAACCTCTGACAACACTAGCAACAAGAGGTGATGATAATGCGAGAGGAAAAATCTAATAATCCTTCTCTACCGAAATCGAAAAGTAAGAAACAAGCTTGGCTATGGCCGGCGATATACGTAGGATTCTCTTTATTATTTGTAGGGATGATCTGGGGCTATAACGCATTTGTTGGCGATGATAGCGAAGTTGCAGATGGTCCTAGAACT
>JBFELW010000194.1:0-4832 GCA_041551995.1 Paenisporosarcina sp. | reverse complement strand
CCTCTTGAATTACAAATCAAGAGGTTTTTTACGAAATAGTTTATTTAACCTCTTAATATCCACTACAAACAGCAGTATACCTACAATTACAATGAGACCACCTATTATCTGTGTTGATATTAAATACTCATTAAAGATATAGAATGCAAGAATCGCTGCACCAATCGGTTCAAATAAAATTGCGATTGATATAACATTTGTTGATACATATTTTAATGACCAGTTAAATAATGTGTGTCCTAAAAGGTTCGGAACAATTGCTAACAGCACAAACCATAACCAATCGTTTGCTGGGTATGGTCCAAACGATTCTCCTTTTAATAAAACATAAATAAATAATGTAATTGCACTAATTCCATAAACTACGAAAGTATATGTAACAAGTGATAATCTTTTTCGAACATCTTGTCCAAATAATAAGTAGGCCGTAACAAGTGCACAAGCGATAAGTGCCAATATATCTCCATATAAAGCAGTACCACTTATTTGGAAATCTCCCCAACTAATTAAGACGGAACCTCCAATCGCAATAATCCCTGATAAAATCGTTTTAACTGATAACCTTTCTTTAAAGAAAAAGTAGGTACCGGCAAATGCAAATAATGGCTGAAGAGTTACTAATACTGTAGAGCTTGCTACTGAGGTGTAATTTAAAGATTCAAACCATAAGATAAAATGAAAAGCTAAAAAGATCCCAGCGATACCTGAAAAGGTCCAATCTCTTTTCGTTAATCGCTTAATTTCAGCCGTATACTTCCAAAAAAATACCGGTGCCATAATTAAAACTGAAAAAAACATTCGGTAGAAAGCAATGACTCCTGCATCTGCATTAGCAAGTTTTACAAAAATAGCTGACATCGAAACAGCAATAACACCAATAGCAATTGGGATGTATGGGTGGATTGTTGATTTTTCCATGAAGTTCACTTCCCTCTGCATCCTCTACACCAATGGATAATACATTCTGTAGAGAGGCATTATATATATTATGTATTCTCTCACATTGTTTCATTTCCAATTGTTCTGCGCAAGTGTGTTTATTACTCTAAATAGGAGGAGTTTAATGGGAGAATTATTTTTAAACAGCTTTATTCATACAGAAATATTAATAAAATTGGGATTAGCGGCTTTATTAAGTTTAATTATTGGGCTGGAGAGGGAATTAAAGAAGAAACCTGTTGGATTAAAGACCAGTTTAGTAATTGCTACATTTAGTTGTCTTCTCACTTACATATCTATTGAGTCTGCTTATATTGCCCAAGCAAGAGAAGGTGTTAGCATTACGATGGACCCTTTGCGTCTTGCAGCTCAAATTGTAAGCGGAATCGGTTTCTTAGGCGCTGGTGTTATCTTACGAAGAGGCAATGATAGCATAACAGGATTAACTACTGCGGCAATGATATGGGGCGCTGGAGGAATCGGAATTGCAGTTGGAGCCGGATTCTACATTGAGACTACTATATGTGTTTTAATTGTTATAGTAGGAATTGAGGCTCTACCTCCTTTGCTTACGAAAATCGGACCGAAGCGGTTAAGAATGAAAGAAGTTTATATGAAGGTTCTCGTTTCAGAAACAAGTGAAATTAAAAATCTTATTTCCTTTTTGATAGCCGAGGAGATAAAAGTAGAAAGCTTCCGTATAAAAGATATCCCGCTTTCAGACCAGCGACTAAAGCATGAAGTTGAGTTACGTTTATCTACTTTACCGAAACACGATACATTTACCATTTATGCAAAAGCACATTCTTTACCGTATATCGATCGAGTAGAACTTGAAATCTTATCCTAAGAGGTGGCTTATAATGAAAGAATTTTTCGGACTATTAAAAGAAGGTAATAAACCTTCACTTTTAGCAGCTATAATCAATTCAATAATTGCCGTATTAAAGGGAGGCGCATTCTTTTTAACAGGAAACGTTGCTATGTTTGCAGAAATGATGCACTCCATTGGAGATGCAGCAAATCAGTTTTTCGTTTTCATTGGATCTGCACTTTCAAAAAAAGCACCCACTCCGAAGTACCCAAATGGATTTGGTCGGGTTGTTAACTTAGTTCTTCTAGGTGCTGTGTTAATCGTAGCCATATTAGCATATGAAACGATTATTGAAGGATGGCACCATATTCAGCATCCCACAGAGTCTAGTGGATTGTATATTACTCTCGGTGTATTAGCGATTGCCATTATATTAGAAACTTTTGTTCTTTATAAAGCCGGTAAACATGTCCTCCACGAAGCCGGTATTCCTGACACTAAAGGTCTTGCTCCCCTTACATTAGGGTTCGTTCATTTAAACAAGGCAAAGCCTGCAACCAAATTAGTATTTATGGAAGATACCGTTGCTACTGCTGGAGGTATTCTTGCATTTGTTGCTGTATTAATTGCACATTATACAGGCTATTTACAAACAGAAGGTATCGCATCGATTATTATTGGTTTAATGATGTTTTACGTAGTTGGTCGTGTCTTTTTAGAAAATGCACGTGGTGCAATTGGTGAAACTGATGAGCAAATGTTAAATCATATTGCACATCTCGTTATGGATCATCAAGACGTGCAAGATATTAAGAAGCTCGCAGTCGTTAAAGAAGGTGAATTTCTACATGTTGAATTAGTAGCCGAAGTGGACCCAACGATTTCGTTTGCAGAAGCTGATGATATTCGTGACCATTTGGTAGATCTCATAAGAAATCAACAGTCTGTTGAGGAAGTGACCATTTCTTTTGACGAATATGAAGGAGTTACTCATTGGAAACATGTTAGTAATCGTCCTGATATTTTACCACCAAAATAACAAACCGTTCAAAAATGCCTCGTTCAACGATTAACCATTGAACGAGGCATTTTACTGCAAACGACTATCAAGCTCTTTAAGTAATTCCATTCCCTGTACAACAAGTTTTTCACTGACTGGAGCGTCTTTATCTACAGGTTTTTGAAATTGATTCATTAGACCACCACCAATTCCAAATAAAGCGTCTTTCTCGTCATCAATTCCATACTGATAGCAATGTCGCAACAGGAAAGGTACGCCACATTCTAACTTCGCAGATGCTTGTTCGAAGTCTCCACTTTTAACTGTTACAGGAATTCGTAATACATCATAATAAGGTGTTTTCTGAAATACATAATCAAAGTATGCATGGTCATAGTCCCAACCACCGCCAATTGTAAAACCGTTACTTTTTAAGAAATCTTCTAAATGACCTTTTTGAAACTGTTTTCCTTCTAAAGATGAATGAAGTTCAATCAAATCAAAAACCTCCTGTCCCATTTAGCATGGACAAGAGGTCACTTCATTTATTCAACAAAAATTATAAAGACGCTTTTAAAATTGTTCTAACATCTTCTGCTTCAAGCGGAACAAAGTTACCGAATCGACCGTTAACCATAGCTTTTTCTACCATGGTATCAAGTTTAGAATCATCTATTTGATAATGTGACAATTTGTCGGGAGCTCCGAGAGATGACCAATAGTCACGCAAGCTATCTATTCCTTCGTTAGCAATTTCTTCTACCGTTTTACCATCTGGCTCTACACCAAAGACGTAAACAGCAAGACGAGCAAAACGTTCTGGATCCACCTTTAAATTATGACGCATCCAATGTGGGAATATAATTGCCAGTCCGCCTGCATGTGGAATATCATACACAGCTGAAACGGCATGTTCAATATTATGTGAAGCCCAATCTCCACGATAGCCCATTTGTAGCATTCCATTTAACGCAATAGTACCTGAGAAAAGAATTGTTTCGCGATATTCATATGAATGTAAGTTATTTAAAAGCTTAGGAGCAGTTTCCATAATTGCGCGCAAAACACCTTCACACATTTCATCTTGTACGGGTGTATTCGTTGCATTATTGAAATATTGTTCAAATATATGAGACATCATATCAACAACACCGTATACAGTGTGTTCTAGAGGCACTGAAAAAGTGTATGTCGGGTCAAGTATTGAGAATTTCGGAAATACCAGTGGACTCCCCCAGCCATATTTCTCTTGTGTTTCTTCATTTGTAATTACAGATCCTGAATTCATTTCAGAACCAGTCGCTGCAAGTGTAAGAATAGTTCCAAAAGGTAGTGCAGATTCTGGAATCGCCTTTCTACTTACAAGATCCCAAGGGTCACCTTCATATTTAGCTCCAGCTGCTATTAGTTTCGTACAGTCAATAACTGAACCTCCACCACCAGCTAGTAGCACTTCAATGTTTTCCTTCTTACAGAGGTCTACTCCTTGACGTACTGTAGATATGCGCGGATTAGGATCCACTCCACTTAATTCAAATACTTCTAAATTTGCTTCTTTCAATATAGTCATTACTTCTTCATAAAGACCATTTTTTTTGATACTTCCACCACCGTATACTACCAACACCTTTTTTCCGTACTGCGGTAGTTCTTGTTTAACTTGTTCTAATTGCCCTTTACCAAAAATTAGTTTAACAGGGTTATAAAATGAAAATGAATTCATGATGATCACACTCCTCTACCAATATTATGTGCATTTTTCGTAATGAAATCAAAGAATAGAACCTCAAACACAAAAAAATCTTGCCTAGAGTTCTAGGCAAGACAGTTCATATTAGTTAAACCCAACCACGGAAGCGTGATGCTTCAGCAGTTTTTCGCACACCTACCATATAGGCAGCTAAACGCATATCAATGTTACGTGTAGTAGAAACCGTGTAAACATTTTCAAATGCAGCAATCATTTTTTTATATAATTTTTCGTTTACTTCTTCCTCTGTCCAGTAGTAACCTTGGTTGTTTTGTACCCATTCAAAATAAGATACTGTTACACCTCCAGCACTTGCTAGTACATCAGGG
>JBFELW010000193.1:0-4836 GCA_041551995.1 Paenisporosarcina sp. | reverse complement strand
CAACAGTTACATGAAGCCACGGATAAACAAGAATTAAAAGTGAGCAAGCATGCTTCTGAGAGATTAGCAGAGCGAAACATTCAAATTACTGATTCAGAATGGCAACGTGTCTCAGATAAGGTTTTTGAAGCTCGTAAACAAGGTGTGAAAGACTCACTCGTCTTGATGGAACAAGCTGCACTAATTGTTAGCGCTAAAAACGCTACAGTCATTACAGCAATGGATCGCATGGAAGCGAAAGACCAATTATTTACGAACATCGATGGAACGATATTACTAAACTAAATGGCAGGACCTAGAACAGGATGCCAATGTGCTGTGGACTGATTGAAGCAGACACACAATTCTAAGGGGGAACTAACACATGTTACGTTCAATGTATTCAGGTATAAGCGGGTTAAAAAACTTTCAAACTAAATTAGATGTAATTGGTAACAATATTGCCAATGTAAACACTTACGGATTCAAAAAAGGTCGTACAGTATTTAAAGATATGATTTCTCAAACAACATCAGGTGCGTCTGCAGCTACAGCTACTCGTGGTGGTGTTAATCCGAAACAAGTAGGTTTGGGTTCACAGATTGCTGCAATTGACACCATTCATACGGGTGGTTCATTGCAATCTACTGGTCGAGTGCTTGATTTAGCTGTATCTGGAGATGGATTCTTCCAGGTAGCTGATGGTAATGCAAATCCTCCAACTGCATACGCTAATAATCTCTATACAAGAGCAGGGAATTTTTATATGGATAATAGAGGCTACTTAGTGAATGGTGATGGTAAATACTTAATGGGATATGCTGATGATGCTGGTGCAACAGAAGCAGGTACAACATTTACGAATGCAGCCACCGCACCTGCCATTGTTAGTAACCCAGCTGGAACTGCTCCAGCAATACCCGCTGGAACTGCTAATAAACCTATACGCATACCTACTGATGCGCAAAGTATGTCAGTTGGCCAAGATGGTACGATTACGTTTGTTGATTCTGCTGGTACATTAAAATATGCTGGCCAACTAATTCTTTCAAAATTTCCTAACTCTGGAGGACTTGAAAAAGTAGGCGCGAATTATTTTTCTGCTTCAGCTAACTCTGGTGTACCATTTTTAGCAACTGCAACGGAACAAGGAATGGGTTCTGTAACTTCTGGATTCCTAGAAATGTCCAACGTTGACCTTTCTGAAGAATTCACTGAAATGATTGTTGCTCAACGTGGTTTCCAAGCGAATACACGTATCATTACAACTTCTGATGAAATCTTGCAAGAGTTAGTAAACTTAAAACGATAAACTAGATGGATAAATTCATTGTAGAGGGGGGTCGGGCCGACTCCATGTGAGCCCGGCCCTTACCAATGATTGAATTAACTCGCCTGAATGGCAAAGCGTTTACTTTAAACGCATTATACATAGAAACAATGGAGTCATTTCCAGACACTACGATTACCTTAACAACCGGTAGAAAGTATGTCGCATTGGAAAGTGAACAGGAAGTTCATGAAAAAATTATTCATTTTTACAAGCAAGTCCAGTTATTATCTAACCCCCATTTAAGAGGTGATAAAGATGAAGAATAAGCTATTAACCATTATGCTCATTATTTTAGTATCTATTACCCTAATTGGGGTTGTTGCACTCATTTTAGTGATGCAATTTAGTAAAGAAAGTGATGAAAAAGCTCCTACTATTGATGAAATAATAGAAGCATCTATAGATATTCCGGAAATCACGACAAATCTATCTGAAGATGCATTTATCCGGTTATCTTTAAAAATACAAACAGACAGCACTGAAGCTGGAGAAGAACTTACAAAACGTGATTTTCAAGTGAAAAATATTGTTATTCAAGAATTATCCGAAATGACAGCTAAAGAATTAGAAGGTAAAGCTGGTAAACAAGCTTTCCAAAATGCACTTAAATTACAAATTAATGATCTAATGCAAGATGGTGAGGTTCAGCAAGTTTACATTACCTCCTACATTATTCAATAACCGAACGTTTTGATAGGAGGTGGGGCAAATGCCTGGAGATGTGTTATCACAATCGGAAATAGACGCATTATTATCCGCGCTCTCGACAGGTGAAATGACGGCTGAAGAGATGAAGAAGGAAGAGGAAACACGAAAAGTTAAGGTTTATGACTTTAAACGTGCACTCAGATTCTCAAAAGATCAAATCCGTAGTTTGACCCGTATACACGAAAACTTTGCGCGACTATTAACCACATTTTTCTCAGCACAACTTAGAACGTATGTGCAAATAACAGTAGCTTCTGTTGATCAAATCCCATTTGAAGAATTTATCAGATCCATTCCAAAAATGACGCTTATAAACGTATTTGAAGTACCACCTTTAGATGGAAACATATTGATGGAAATTAACCCGAATATCGCTTACTCCATGTTAGACCGCTTAATGGGTGGTGCAGGGATGAGTAGCAGTAAGGTTGACAACTTGACAGAGATTGAAACGAAAATTATGACCAATTTATTTGAAAGATCCTTTGATAATCTTCGTGAAGCTTGGTCAAATGTCTCAGATATAGACCCTATTCTTACTGAACTTGAGGTCAACCCGCAGTTTCTACAAATGATTTCACCTAATGAAACTGTAGTGGTCATTTCTTTTAACACAATTATAGGTGAGACGAGCGGTATGATTAATATATGTATACCTCATGTTGTGTTAGAGCCGATTGTTCCCAATCTTTCTGTACGCTATTGGATGCAGACAAACAAGAAAGCAGTATCACCTGAACAATTAGAGGTTTTAGAAAGCCGCGTTAAAAAGGCTGAATTAGAGATTGTTGCGGAGCTTGGGAAGTCAGATCTCTCAATTGAGGATTTCCTTCTCTTACAGCCAAATGATGTTATACAATTAAATCAGAAAATTGATGACCCTCTTATACTTCGTATTGGAGATATCCCTAAATTTTCTGTACAGCCAGGTAAGTTGAAGAAACGTATGGCCGTTCAAGTAATTGAACCATTGAAAGGAGGAGACGAGGATGATGAGTGATGACATGCTCTCCCAGGAAGAAATTGAAGCACTACTTAGAGGAGAACCTATAGAAGCAAAAACTCAACCGTCTGCTCAAGATGAAATAGTTGTTGAAGATTATTTAGACGCATTTGCACAAGATGCTTTAGGTGAAATAGGTAATATTTCCTTTGGGAGTTCCGCAACTGCATTATCAGCACTACTCGGACAGAAAGTTGAGATTACAACACCTACAGTTGGAATGATTAATCAAAATCGTTTAGAAGACGAGTTTCCACATCCCTATGTTGCAGTTCAAGTTCATTATACGGCTGGGTTAATCGGGATGAATTTACTTGTAATTAAACAATCAGATGCTGCCATTATTGCAGACTTGATGCTAGGTGGCGATGGTCTTGCACCAAGTCCTGATTTAAGTGAAATTCAATTGAGTGCAGTACAAGAAGCAATGAATCAAATGATGGGTTCAGCTGCGACATCTATGTCCACTGTATTTAATAAAAAAGTAGATATTTCACCACCTTCAATCGATTTAATGAATTTTAAAGAAGAAGAGGGCATTGATAAAATTCCTGAAGATGATTTGCTAGTGAAAGTTAGTTTCCGTCTTAAAATTGGTGAATTGATTGATTCAAATATCATGCAATTATTACCGCTTAAATTCAGCCTCAAACTCGTTAAAGGTTTAATGGGTGAAGACGATGAAGAGGTAGCAGCGACAAGTGTTGCTGAACCGCCTGTTCAACAGCAACCAGTATATGCTCAAGCACCACAGGCACAAGCAGCACCACCAGTACAAGCACCACAAGCACAAGCGCCACAATATGCTGAACCGCAATATGCGCAGACACAATATGCTACACAACCTGAATTACCGCAGCGACCACCACAAGCACCTGTTCATGTTCAACAAGCACAGTTTGCCAGTTTCGAAGCAAATCAATTGTCACAGTCTGAATCTAGAAATTTAAATATGTTATTAGACATTCCCTTACAAGTAACAGTTGAGCTTGGTCGAACGAAAAGATCAGTTAAAGAAATACTGGAACTTACAAGCGGCTCAATCATCGAACTTGATAAATTAGCTGGAGAACCGGTTGATATTTTAGTCAATGCTCGCTTAGTTGCTAAGGGAGAAGTAGTTGTTATCGATGAAAACTTTGGGGTAAGAATTACAGACATTGTGAGTCAAGCTGATCGGTTAAAGAATTTAAGATAGACCATTATTGGAGGAATTAAGTTATGTCAAAACGTATTTTAATAGTAGATGACGCAGCATTCATGCGCATGATGATCAAAGATATTTTGTCGAAAAACGGATTTGAAGTAGTCGGTGAAGCTGCTGATGGAATTCAAGCAATTGAGAAATACCATGAACTTAAACCAGACTTAGTCACAATGGATATTACGATGCCTGAAATGGACGGTATTGTAGCATTGAAGTCAATTAAAGAAAAAGACCCGACAGCTGTTGTAATCATGTGCTCAGCAATGGGACAACAAGCTATGGTAATTGATGCTATTCAAGCTGGAGCAAAAGATTTTATCGTTAAACCTTTCCAAGCGGACCGTGTAATTGAAGCGATTCAAAAAGCGTTAGGATAGACAAATGATCACGATTCAAACGAGATTTAAAAAAGGCTTTATTGCACTAAGTTGTTTATTGTTATTGTTAATATCTTTCTCTTCACCACAGTTGGTCTCTGCAACCCCATATATTAACGAATCAGTTGACTTTAATTTGAAAAAGCAAGATAAAAATAGTGATGTTGAAGACACACCAGCTGCCGATACTACTTCAGAGAAGGCAGCTGTTAGTGTTTCAGCTTGGGAT
>JBFELW010000192.1:0-4843 GCA_041551995.1 Paenisporosarcina sp. | reverse complement strand
CGATCGACTGTGATCATAATCTCACTCTCCATCACTTCGTAGAAAGAGCTAGAAGCTCGTCTCCAATGCGTTGTTTTTCTTTCGCTGCAGCATTTACTTGTTCATCAGCATGGTAACTACTACGAACCAGTGGGCCTGCTTCACAGTGAGAGAATCCTTTAGACATCGCAATTTTTCGAAGCTCACCAAACTCCATCGGCGAATAATATTTCTGAACGACTAAGTGTTTCTTTGATGGTTGTAAATACTGACCAATCGTCATAATATCCACGTTATTTGCACGTAAATCATCCATTACTTCAATGATTTCTTCTTTCGTTTCACCTAATCCAATCATTAAAGATGACTTGGTTGGAACTTCAGGTTGCATTTCTTTTGCACGACGTAAAAACTCCAAAGAACGATCATACTTAGCTCTTGCACGAACTCTTGGTGTTAAACGACGAACAGTTTCAATATTGTGATTTAAAATGTCTGGTTTTGCATCCATTAACATTTTTAAGTTTTCTTCAATTCCACCCATATCTGAAGGTAAGACTTCAATTGTAGTGAAAGGATTTTTTCTGCGGATAGCACGAACAGTTTCAGCGAATACTTCGCCACCACCATCCTTTAAATCATCCCGTGCTACTGCCGTTACTACAACATGTTTTAAGTTCATAAGTACTACTGATTCTGCTACACGTTCTGGTTCTTCTAAGTCTAGCTCGTTAGGCAGTCCAGTTTTCACAGCGCAAAAACGACAAGCACGTGTACAAATCGCACCTAGTATCATAAAGGTTGCTGTTCTTCTTGTACCCCAACACTCATGAATGTTTGGACATCTAGCTTCTTCACATACAGTATTTAAATTATTTTCACGCATTATCTTTTTTAAACCTTTATAATTATCATTGGTATTCAGTTTGATCTTCAACCATGAAGGCTTACGAAGATGCGTTTCTTTTGTTGTCATCTTGTATTTCAACCCCATTCTATGCATGCTATGTAGGTAATTTACTTACTCATGACAATGTACCATATTCATCAATGTCTCACAACCTATGGTATTTAGAAAAAAAGAAAAGCGTCTCTTATATAAGAGACGCTTTCTTCTTATGCTTTTTGTCTTGATTGTTTAACAGCATATCCGATACTTGCAGCAAGGCCGCCCCAAATGATGACGATTCCAACAATCATCATAATAATTGCACCTGTTGTCATTTGAAGTCCTCCTTATTCATGGTGTTGATAGTTATCAACATCCGTATTTTTGTTCCATTTAACAGCTGTAAAGATAAACCCTAAAATGATAGCTCCTGCAGCGACAAACCATCCTCCATAAAGGATGAATAAATTAGAATATCCTTCATAGTTTCCAATAATTTCTCCAGCAGCGTTAGTGTGTTCTTGTAATAGATTTATTTTCAATAAACCAAACATCATGTAACCTAATACTAAAGGTGTAATATATTTCAAGCAAATTTTCCACCATATGCCTAAGCGAATATCAGATACTGCATTTGCATGATCTTCGAATAATGGAAGCTTTTTAAAGAACCATGCAATTGCAATAACTTCAACTAAACCTATTGCAGCAACACCGAATTGGTTGATGAAATAATCAGCAACATCTAGGAAGTATAAGCCTCCATTTGTTGCGAATAAGAATGAAATAACTGCAGCAAGGCCTACTCCAAAAGTAACTGCTTTGTTACGAGTAATTCCAAATTTCTCTGAAAATCCTGCTACATAAGTTTCACATATAGATATTAGTGAAGTTATACCAGCTAATGTAAGTGAAAGGAAGAACAAGACGCCAAACAATCCATTCATTCCTGGGAATTGGCTAATTATTTGTGGGAAGACCACAAAAGCAAGACCCACACCAGCAGAGGCAACATCAGCTACTGCCACTCCTTGTGAAGCAGCCATAAATCCAAGAGCTGAGAATACACCAATACCTGCAAGTAACTCAAAACCTGAATTGGCAAAGCCAGTAATAAAGGCGTTATTTGTAATATCCGATTTCTTCGGAAGATAACTAGAATACGTAATCATAATGGCAAACGCTATTGATAAACTAAAGAAAATATGTCCATATGCAGCAACCCATACAGATGGATTCGATAATTGAGAGAAGTTAGGTTCAAAAAATGCTGTTAAACCAAGTCCCGCTCCATCCAATGTAACTGCTCGTATTACGACTAATAAGAAAAGAACAACTAATGTTGGTATGAAAATTTTATTCGCAAGTTCAATACCTTTTTTAACACCTGCAAATAAGATAATGAGTACGACTGCCCACACAAGTAATAAAGGTATAGCCACACCAGGAACTAGACCACCAACTTCACCTGGTACCTCGCCTAATTTCAAGACAGTGCCAAATAGGAATCCGCCCGTGTCTTCTCCCCAAGCTTGGTTCACCGAATACACTGTGTATTTCATCGCCCATGCAATAATGACTGCATAGTATGTAGAAATCACAAAGGAAACAAAGACTGCCCACCATCCAAGCCATTCAGCCTTTTTACCACCCATTCTGAAGAATGATAAAGGAGCAGACCCACGATACTTATGACCCATGGTGAATTCAAGAATTAATATAGGGATACCAGCGGTTAAAAGAGCGAATAAATACGGAATAAAGAAAGCTCCTCCACCATTTTCATAAGCGACGTACGGAAAACGCCAAATATTTCCGAGACCTACAGCGGAACCTACAGCTGCTAATATAAAGCCTGCACGTGTTCCCCATTGAGAACGTTGTTCCATGTTATTTCCCCCTTTTTATTTCGCCCCCCAAAAAACCAAATATTAGGAAGCTTTGTTATTTTCAGATTATTTACTAATCTAAAAATAGTATACTATAGAGCTTCTACAAGTTAAAGTGATTTTGAAAAAATACTATTCAAAATAAAATAAAAAGCAAAGGTCTAAACCTTTGCTTTTCCTGTATTTTCTAATTAATTTCAAAATTAACTCTTAGATGCCTTCATTCCCCATATGATAAATAGTATACCTAGTATAGCAATTACTACACCTAATGATAACCAAACTGATCCACTCACACCTAATACTAAATACCCGACAGCTGCAACTCCAGCACTAATAAGGGCATAAGGTAATTGAGTGACAACATGATCGATATGGTTACTACCCGCTCCTGTAGAAGACAGGATCGTTGTATCGGAAATAGGAGAACAATGATCACCGAATACCGAACCTGCTAGTACTGCTGCAAGAGCTGGTAGCAATAGGGCTGGTTCAACACTAATCATGATTGAACCTGCAATCGGTAATAAGATTCCGAAAGAACCCCATGAAGTACCCGTAGCAAAAGCCATAGCACCTGCTAAGATAAATAGAATAACCGGAATTAGACTGAGAGGTAAATTGGAATCAGTAACAATCTTAGCTAAATATTCACCCGTTGCAAGTTCACTAATAATGAATGTTAATGACCAAGCAAAGATTAAAATAAATACAGCAGGCAACATGGATTGAATGCCTGTCCAAATCCCTTTACCAAGATAAGCAGGGCTCGCTTTCTTATTTTTTCCAATCTGCATAGCATATAAAAGAATTGAGATAATAGCACCTGAAGCTCCACCAATTACTAGTGACTTAGGTACATCTGTATTTTCAAATATAGCCCATATATCAAAGACACCGGCATTTACATAACCTGTCCATATCATTGATGCTACTGTTATAGCTACTAGACTTGCAATTGGGAGGATTAAATCGCGTACTTTTCCATAGCTATGAACAGGAAATTCTTCTTTAAGTTCTCCCGGAATTTCTTTAGACGGGTCAAATAAGACGCCCGTTTCTTTTGCTCGGCGTTCATGTTTTTTCATTTCGAATAAATCAAAATCCGTTATCGCTACGAAAAACACCATTGCTAAGGCAGCAATTACATAAAAGTTCATTGGTGCCATCATTACAAATGCACTTAATGGAGAAATCGTGATAACCGTCTGTGTTGCTAAAATTGTCCCAATTAGTCCAATTAAATAGGCACCCCAACTCGAAACAGGTGAAACTACACAAACAGGTGCTGAAGTAGAATCTATTATATAAGCGAGTTTGGCTCGTGACACTTTGTGATGATCCGTAATTGGGCGAGCAATTTGACCAACAGCTAAAGCGTTAAAGTAATCATCTATAAAGAAGATTAGTCCCAAAACAGCAGTTAGTAATTTTGCTCCACGCTGCGTTTTAATACGCTTTACAGCCCAATCAGCAAATGCTTTGCTTCCTCCAGAAAGACTAACAAATGCAGTTATAATTCCTAATAACAACAAGAATAAAAGGATGAACACATTATACGTATTTAACCCTTCGTCCCAAAAAGTGACTTGGATTGACTTCCATAGTGTTGCTAGTGAACTGACTGGTGCAAATGAATGCACTAGAAATGCTCCCAGAATAATTCCTACTCCTAGCGAGAGTAAAACACGTCGTGTAATGAGAACCATAATAATAGCGACGATTGGTGGTAAGATTGAAAAAATAGTTCCTGACATAATATAGTTTCCTCCTCCTCATCGGGGTGGTCACAGAAATCGAGTATATATACAAAAAACTGGCCGTGAACATTCTGGAGAATGTTTAACGAAGCCAGTTTTTACAAGTTGCGAATAGACAAATTGATGTACCCTACTCACGATCTGTAGCTCACCATTACACGTATTATACGTATAAATGACAGTGTTATTCTTATTTAGAATAACCCCAATGTAATAATGCTTGACGCAATCATTACACTTCGGCATAACCTCCTTTTGCATACGGTCTCTGTTGTCATCCTCACGTATGCTACTCATAAGCTTTGCGGCCTCTACTCATCGATATT
>JBFELW010000191.1:0-4847 GCA_041551995.1 Paenisporosarcina sp. | reverse complement strand
TACATGGGAAATGAGTACCGTTTGAATTTTCCGAGAGAAATCTCGAAGGATATAGGAGGAACTATTAATGACAAATCGTCGTCTGTTTACATCAGAATCAGTAACAGAAGGGCATCCGGATAAGATTTGCGATCAAATTTCTGATGCAATCTTAGATGCAATTTTAAAAGAAGATCCAAATGCACGTGTCGCATGTGAAACAACCGTTACAACAGGTCTTGTTCTTGTTGCAGGTGAAATTACGACATCCGCATATGTTGATATTCAAAAAGTAGTACGTGAAACAGTTCGTGAAATTGGTTATACACGAGCTAAATATGGTTTTGACTCTGAGACATCTGCAGTATTAACTGCAATCGATGAGCAATCTGCTGATATCGCGATGGGTGTTGACCAAGCACTTGAAGCACGTGAGGGGTCTATGACTGAATCAGATATTGATTCAATCGGAGCAGGAGACCAAGGATTAATGTTTGGGTTTGCTTGTAATGAAACACCAGAATTAATGCCACTTCCAATTAGTATGGCTCATAGGTTAGCTCGTCGTTTAGCTGAAGTGCGTAAAGAAGAGATATTAACTTACCTACGTCCAGATGGTAAAACACAAGTAACTGTTGAGTATGATGAAAATAATAAACCGTTACGTATCGATACCATCGTTATTTCAACTCAACATCATCCTGAAGTAACGCTTGAACAGATTCAACGTAACATAAAAGAACATGTAATTAACCCTGTAGTACCTGCAGAATTAATTGATGAAAACACTAAATATTTTATAAATCCAACAGGTCGTTTTGTTATTGGTGGACCACAAGGTGATGCTGGTTTAACTGGACGTAAAATCATCGTTGATACATACGGTGGATATGCTCGTCATGGTGGAGGAGCATTCTCAGGTAAGGATCCAACAAAAGTAGACCGTTCTGCAGCTTATGCAGCTCGATACGTAGCAAAAAACATTGTCGCTGCCGGTCTTGCTGATCGATGCGAGGTACAACTAGCATATGCGATTGGTGTTGCACAACCTGTATCAATTGCAATTGATACATTTGGAACAGGAATAGTAGAAGAATCGAAATTAGTGGATATTGTTCGCGAACTATTCGACCTACGTCCAGCAGGTATCATTAAAATGTTAGATCTTCGTCGTCCGATTTATAAGCAAACTGCTGCATACGGACACTTTGGTCGTACCGATTTAGATGTGCCTTGGGAAAAAACAGATAAAGCAAATGCTTTGAAAGAAAAAGCAGGCGTTTAATTCTTAACAAAACGGCCCCGACAAATGAAATGTCGGGGCCGCTTTCTATTTGATTATATTTGGTTTTGCATATTTTTATAAACCTGTCCCTTTTCCGCATATTCGCGAACGATACGCTCCATGTCTTTGCGATCTTCCTCGTTTAAATCGCGCACGACTTTGGCAGGTCTTCCGAGGGCAAGTACTCCTGGCGGGATTACTTTTCCTGGGGGAATCAAACTGCCCGCTCCAATGAAAGCCCCTTCGCCAATTACTGCACCATCCAGCACGATAGAGCCCATGCCGATTAATGCACCTTTTTTTACAGTGCAACTATGTAAAGTGACTTGATGACCGATTGTAACCTCGTCTTCTAATTTTAATGGGAAAGCTGGACTTTGATGAAGACAACATAAATCTTGAATGTTTACTCTACGTCCAATATGAGTACGGTTAACGTCACCTCGAATGACTGTATTAAACCAAATAGTCGAGTTTTCTTCAATTGTCACATCACCACTAATTGTGACATAATCAGCAATAAAGACAGAAGGATCTATTGAAGGTGTGATTCCATTAAATGGATAAATCATATTATAACCTCTTTTCATAGTATACGTAGGTTTTATTATACAAAAAAAGAGGAACTTATATAGCATAGTACCATTTAATATGTTCACGAATTTTATAATCATGAAAATACTATGACGAAATTAGATATATAGGGGGGATGTTCATGTGGGAATGGGAACCTGAAGGGCAACCAAAAGCAGTAGTAACCATCATACATAGTGCGTATGAGCATCATCGTCGACATGCTTGGTTAATTGAGAAATTGAGAAGTTCAGGGTTTCATGTGGTTATTGGAGATTTACCAGGACATGGTGAATTATCACAACAACAAAATGCACACCATGAAGGTTTTCATTTATACGAATCATATATAAAGCAATTGGTAGAGTTTTCGATGACACATAACTTACCTGTTTTTATTCTTGGGCATGGTTTAGGTGCAACTTTACTTATGCATGCTTTGCAAGAGAGGTCGATTGAGTGTGCAGGTGTTATTCTAACGTCTCCATGGTTACATTTGAAAATTCAGCCTTCAAAACTGACAACTGCGTTATCTACAATGGGGAAACTTGCAGATAACGTGAAAAGTAACCATGATATTACGATCAAACAGTTGACTCGAAACTATGATGTGTATGTCCAGGAAAAAGAAGATCCTTACTTTAATACTTCAATAACGTTAAAATGGTATAAGGATTTGCAACATCTTTTGAAACAGACGAATTCCAGTCTTGAATCCATACAAGACATTCCTATGTTGATGATGACTGCCGAAAGGGATAAAGTGTCGGATGTTTCTTATAGTAAGCGTTGGTTGATGAGACAAAAAAACTCTGAGTTTCAATATAAAGAATGGAAAAATTGTTATCATGATTTATTTCATGAGCCAGAGCGTGAAGATGTGTTTCACTACTCAGAATCATTTATGCATAATAGTTTACGTGCACTAGGTTATATCATATAGAACATTTCTTAGGCCATCTAATTTTAATTAGATGGTTATTTTATTTGATTTTATTTCTACTCTTGGTTTTGTTTACATACTTTTTCTAGAATGAACCTCACACATTCTTTAAGAAGTATAAGGAGGAAAGACAATCGAAGAAATACTTAATGATTTAAACAAAATTCTATGGGGACCCTGGACGATTTATTTTTGTATCGGTGTTGGTTTACTATTTTCTGTCCTCACTCGCTTTTTACAGGTCCGCTTACTCGCAGATATGATTAAACACACATTTAAAGGTGAGAAGTCAGAAGCCGGAATTTCTTCTTTTCAAGCCTTTGCTATTTCTTTATCTGGAAGGGTGGGTACAGGGAATATTGCAGGTACGGCAACTGCCATCTCTTTTGGAGGTCCTGGAGCCGTTTTTTGGATGTGCGCAATAGCCTTTATAGGTGCTTCCACTGCCTTTGTCGAATCAACCTTGGCACAAATCTATAAAGTGAAACAGGATAATCAATACCGTGGGGGACCAGCGTATTACATTAAAATAGGATTAGGCTGGAAATGGTATGCTATAGTCTTTGCCATTGTAACCATTATAGTTTCTACCATTCTCTTACCTGGCGTACAGGCAAACGTTATCACCAGTGGGATAGAAAAAGCTTTTCAAATCGAACCATGGAAGACCGGGGCAGCCATTGCCATACTTCTTGCTATCATTACATTGGGTGGAGTGAAACGTATAGCAAGTTTTGCAGAATTTATAGTGCCCTTTATGGCAATCGCCTATATGATTTTATCGTTTTTCATTATATTCATAAATATTAGCGAGTTACCCTCTATTGTTTCATTGATTTTTCGAAGTGCATTTTCTTTCGATTCGACATTTGGAGGAATGCTAGGGGCTGCTATTTCGTGGGGAGTTAGAAGAGGAATCTATACAAATGAAGCGGGACAAGGGACTGGAGCTCACGCAGCCGCAGCTGCAGAGGTATCTCACCCAGTTAAACAAGGGTTAGTTCAAGCATTTTCAGTATACGTTGATACACTCGTCATTTGTACGGCTACTGCATTTATGATACTAATTACAGGTATGTATAATGTCCAGTTAGATGGTGGTCGAGGAGAGTTTATTGTTGAAAATCTTCCTGGCATTGAAGCGGGAGCTGAATACACACAAATTGCTATTGATGTTGTTATACCTGGTACTGGCTCTGGGTTCGTAGCAATTGCATTGTTGTTTTTTGGCTTTGCAACTATTATTGCTTACTATTATATTGCAGAAGTTAATTTGTCTTTTCTATTGAAAGGATCTGCCTATAAGCTGGCTATCTTTTTCTTGAAAGTTATTCTTGCATTTGCTACTTTTTCTGGAGCTATACAAAGTGCAAGTCTAGCATGGGCCCTGGGGGATGCAGGTCTAGGCGTTATGGTTTGGTTGAACTTAATTGCTATCTTGATACTTTCAAGATCGGCATTTATTGCTTTAAAAGATTATGAACGTCAGAAGAGTCAAGGAAAGAATCCCGTGTTTGACCCAGTGAGGCTAGGTATCAGAAACGCGAAATTTTGGGAAAACCGTAGGTAAATGAACTTAGAAATAAAGTTTTTAAAGCCGCTGTTACAAGTAATCTAGTAAAAAACTTTTCATTTATTTCTATATAATATCTTGTGCACATATACTTTTTATAATATAGTGAATTGTATGACAAATTAGTGACAGAAAAAAAGGAGGAGAAATGGATGGAAGAATTTATTGGGCATATAAACAGTTTTTTGTGGGGTCCGTGGATGATTTATGGGACTTTAGCAGTTGGACTTTTATTTTCAATTCTTACAAGATTTTTGCAAGTTCGTTTAGTTAAGGATATGGTTCGTCAAATCTTTAAAGGTAAAGAATCAGATGCAGGTGTATCTTCATTCCAAGCTCTAGCCATCGCTTTATCTGGACGCGTCGGTACAGGTAATATTGCTGGTACGGCAACAGCTATCGCATTTGGTGGACCTGGTGCTGTATTCTGGATGTGGATGATTGCATTTATTGGAGCATCTTCAGCATTTATTGAGTCTACTTTAGCTCAAATT
>JBFELW010000190.1:0-4899 GCA_041551995.1 Paenisporosarcina sp. | reverse complement strand
CAACTTATTTCACCTATCACGTAATTCAAAGAACATATCAATTTTAATTATTAATTCATACAATTGGCCTTCTAATCTTACGTCTTCTCCTAACATACTACTGACATACTCCGTATAAGCTTCCGCTACTTCTTTGGCTCCGTAGTCCATCCATTCAAAAGGATATGTTGCAAATGAATGACGTAGTATTAAATCCTCAACCATATCTAATTTGGACGGATTCTGATTGAGTTTTTCTTTTACGAGGTTAAGGACCTGTTGGACAACCGGAGTTTCAGCAGGATCAGGATACCACATAGGATTAACTTCTGATGTTTGACCAAATTTTTCAATTGACATTATCCGGTCAATCTCTTCATGAACCATTAATAAGAAAGCAAATGATTTGGTTATGGGTGACAAAAGAGAACTTTCTACAATAGCGACCAACTCATCTTCTATCTGATTCAAATTAGCACCTTCGAGTTCAACCAGTAATTGCTGTTGTTTGTCTTCTGAAAATCCTGTGTACGTATTAAGTTCAAATAAAGACGTATCAATTTGATCATGGTGAGGAGCATCTGTTAAAGGACCATTATCTTTTTGTTTTGAAAGACGACCTCCAAGTTCGAGGAGTTGTTCAAACTTCTCACGTTTGTCTTGCGGTATGTCCTCTTCCTCTATTAATACCTTTAACATTTGTTCCATCTCATCAAATTCACGAAGTTCCATTAAGATTGTCACATATAATTCTATGGTTTCGAAATAATATGTAGGGCCTAGTTTTAGTAATTCTTCACAAATCAATTTTGCTTCTTTAAATTCACGAATTTCATATAAAGAATACGCATAAACGCCTAGCGTTTGCTCATCAGCTTCTCGGTACGTTAATGCCTGTCTGATTGAATCCACAGCTAAGTCATATTGAAATGCTTCTGCATGTTTTAGTCCTTCAGCTATCAGCCTGTCCACCATACCCGGAAAGACGATGATGTTTTCTTGAGTTTGAAGTTTTCCGCGCTTTTTTCGCATGTGGAACCCGCCTTTCTCTTGCGTATTATAGTAGCACAAAATGAATAAAGGTTGCGCTTATATGCGAACCTCTTCAGATTGAATTTAACCTGGTATTTCATGATTTAATTATGTAATTACATGCAATTACTAAGAGCATGTATCCTTCGAGTAATATGGTTACCCAATTATGTGATTTCATTCTGAAACTAACCTGTTGATTTTCGTTTCAGGCGGACGCTTTCCGCGGGCGGTCCGTGAGCCTCGGGCCAACAGGAAGTTGGTCACGAAGGCGTTGACTCGCGTTGTGGCGTTCGTAGCCTTCGTTCCATTTGCGTCTCTGGGGTCTCACCTGGACACTGAAAAAGTAAATTTGTTATTTCTAAGCTAGTGCTTTTAGGCCCTACCGGTTACATGGGTTAGTACAGGTGATTTCCATTTCAGGCGGACGCTTTCCTCGGGCGAGCGCCAAGCCTCCACGTCGCTAGTGCTCCTGCGGTGTCTCGTCTGTCTCGCTGTTCCCGCTGGAAAGAATAGGGCCAAAGACAATTTGGCCTTATTCTTTGCGACGAAGCTAGCGCAGCGATACAGGAGCAGATGTTTTCCGCCGCCTTCCACTTCAATCACTTGTAAATATATTTTCTTTAATGTGAAAAAAAGGTGGTTCACAATCTAACAGAACGTCTATTTGGTATGCAAATGCAATAAGCATTCACTTCAATCTCTACCTGATTGAAATCAAAGTAATAAACATTACAGCTTTACTATCGAGACAAAATTTTAATATAGGTTCTAATAAATAGGACCCTCTTTTCTTAACCTGGTTTATTTTATGGACTTAATAGACAGCCTCATAAAAAATATGTATGAAGATAAAAACCTTCCGGAAAACGCTTTATAAGAAAATAAACCCACTTTAAGGGTCGATATAAATAATAATGCCCACATGAAGTTGTATTGGTCAAGCTATGCATAAAATTCATATCAAAAAACTCATTATAATTTTCGAGGTTACCGTATTTATTTGGTAGATAGGGGTTTCTAATTGAAATAAATGGCTTCTTTTAGTTGAGATAGTTTATTCACCCGGCATATAACCAACCACTTCATTGGTTTCTGGAAGTTGCAGACTCATTAAAATCTTTCAGCTCTTGAGTAGTAATAAGCTGAAAGTCTAAAGTGATTTTTTCATGATCAAGCTTTTACAAATGAGAGATCATTTCCAATAACATCTTGGGTACTGTATTCAACCATTTTTAAACCTAAGAGGATTAATTGAATCCTGATCATGAAATTATGAAAGTCACTGCTTCTAATTTATGAGAATTCCAGCAATATACTAACCTAATTATATAATTCCATTCCAGAAATGATTTAAAAGGAAAAAAACCACGAGGATGTATTATATTCTTCGAGCGATAATTCTTTTTAATTTAGCGTAGGTATATCGAGGTAATCCTCAGCTAAGTGTATATTCTTGGTTTGGTTATTTAAGGTTTCGTTAATTCTTAGATTAACTGTGCTTTTGAATTGTTCAGGTTTAAAATAGTAACACTTATCAGTATCAGGACAATATATGCAGAATAAATCAATTTCCGTTTTGTCTATTGGATTTTCGAAATAACCTTTTGAAGTACTAAAATTAGAACTAAATCTGACAAAGAGAAATCCTTTAGCGTTCAAACTTCTATATTTCACTTGTATACGAAGAAATTTTTTATCTTTATAAGCAACTAAATCAAACGGAGAATGTTCGGATAGCGGTAGTAAAATTAAATAACCTTTTAAGCACAAATCTACTTTTGCTTTTAGGACTCCTAAATCACCTTTATTTTTAGTTGGATGATTCATATTGCACCTCCAAATATACACTCCATCCCTTACATTATATTCCACAGCATTACTATTAACCAATAGTTAAAAGCTATTTATAGTTACAACTTCTTATATTTTGCAACAGGGTCAAATAGGGTCAAGGTATGGCAAATAAGAAAATATATTTACCAAAATAGGGCAGTTTTTTGAAAAGGGAAATAACAAAAGAAGATGATGCTATTTAGCACCACCTTCTACATATTAATTACTATTTTGCAATTTTGATTAATCCAGTTTCAGTACCAAAGAATCCAGTTTGTACCTGAAGCATTAATTCAGGGTTTGCAATTACTTCATCTGATACATCAAACACCACAAATCCTTTTGCTGATAAATCAGGATTTACTTGTTCAAGGAAGAAATTAGTATCAGGGTTTGCGTAAATACCAGCAGTTCCATCTGCATCATATGTTTTCTCACCTGATTTTAATTGGAAGAAAGAAGAATCCGTTGTGATTGATTCATTACCAACATTCTTAACCGTTACATCAATTAATAAGTAAGTACCTTGTGCATTTTGTCCGTATTCGCCACCTACGTTTTTAGCAGTTGATGAACCATTTACAGTAAACTCAACACCGCCAACTTTAACCACTTCACCGACACCAGCAACTTTTTCTTCTTCTTTAGGTTCTTCTTTTTCTTCTTCTTTTTCTTCTTCTTTAGCTGGTGCAGTTGTTTCAACTGTTTCTTCTTTGTCTGTTCCAGCAGTATCAGTTGGTGTAGTATCATCACCACTACTTGCTATTGCAATTAGTAAAATTACTGCAAGTACCCAAACCCACCATTTTTTATAGAAGGGTTTCTTTAGTAAATTCTTTGCGTCTTTCTTTGCTTGTTTAAGTTCTTCTTTAGTCATTTGTGTGTTATTTGTCAATTTCATTTCCCCCATTAGTCTGTGATAGTAGCTAACTTCCTAAAATGTAACTCTTTTGTCATATTAGCATATTTATCCTGTAAATAATAGGCATTTATGAGCCATTAAAAAGGAAAGTTTCAATTCAAAAATTACTGGTGTATACAGTACTATCCAGTAGTTTAAAAATAGGGTGTGTATTTTTAAAACTTTAAGTCAACCAATCAGCCCTTGTCTTCCCCTAATAATTTTCATTTCCATTAAAATCGATGAGCGAACAAGTTGAAGCTTTTAAAACACCAAGCTTATATTACCCCTAAGTGTGACACATTAAAAAAAGAATCCCTATCTTGCCGTTGGAATCCGTGAGGATGTCTCTAAAGAAGGACTTACATATACAATTGCACCAACTGAATCTGCGTTCGTTCGGAAAGAGCTGAAGAAGATATTTAGGCTCGTGGTACAGATGGGATTCTCAGTTTGACATATACAATCAAAAGTTTTCTAATCGAAGTCACTTAGGTATTGATCGAGCTCGATCAGAACTGGCAGCCATGTTCAATGAAAATTAAGAAATGGGTGAACCTACAAGAAAAGTTTTTCTATATTTACACATACTTCTTGACATTACCAATATAAGGTAGAAAATATCAGCTTTAAACGCTCTTGAAGCTCCTAATAATTGTTGCATAATCATTGATTGTATGATGCCAGTAGCCATTCGCCACCATCTGCTGAGTAATTATTACTGATGCCTCATCAATCGTTCTTGAATTATCCCTGTGTGTAACCCATTTCTCGGAAATTAACATAATACTATCTAAATGAATATTCACTTCAAACAATATTGTTTTATTTGTCATAACAAAAAATCTTCCAATTCAATTGAATTGGAAGATTTCCCCTTGTTTATTTCACTTAAAATGATAGGGTAAAAAAGGAATTAAGTCTCTTGGAGCGAAGCCCCGACCTAATCCCCATTCATTTACAAACCCTAATTCACCTAGGATTCATACTTACTTACGTCCCAGGAGGGATTCGAACCCCCGACCGACGCCTTAGCTTACCACTATAGCTTTCGCTACCAATGTACATTGTTTGTAGTCTGGACTATATCTTCACCATTGCAGGTGCGACACGTGTAGTCTCTACGGAACCTCACGTCGACAAGCGACTTT
>JBFELW010000189.1:0-4916 GCA_041551995.1 Paenisporosarcina sp. | reverse complement strand
GTATCGAATTTCCAAGTTGTGCAATTTCATCATTGCCTTTGATTGGAATATTTTCACTGTATTTTCCTAATGCCATTTTATTTGTTGCCTCTTTCATGGTAACTAGGGGTTTCGTCAGTCGCTGTGAAAGAAGGCCAATAAGACCAAAAGTTAGCAACACGATACCTACACCCGCGACAATAAACAAAACATCCATGACAAAGATGATTTCCCTTAAAATTTTAGAAGGATAGTACATATACACAAAGCCAGTTTTAATTGGTGAGACGGTAATAATATATTCGTGCTGCCTCCAATTGCTTTCTAAAACATGGCTAGTCTGTTTGCTACCCTTGGCAACAAAATGACTGTTCATATCTTGCTTAAGGGGGGTCGATGAGGCTAGTACATGCTGATCCTTATCTGTAATCAGCACACTCGTCGTAGCTCCCTTTTCCATCTCGACTACATGGTCAATGGTTTGCCCGGTGGAGCTTTCATTGATGATTCTAGCATGATTATTTCCCCTAACCAGCAAATCCTGTTTAATATAATCAACAAATAAATTGGTGAATACACCATACAATATGAATCCCAGAATTAAAAACAAAGTGAAAAAGATGGAGCTAAACAACAAACCAAGCTTTAAAGAGATGCTCGATACTTTAAATTCAATTTTCATTCACATGCTCCTTAAAGGTGTACAAGATATGCTCTTCACTATACAAATTGAGAAGAATTCCCTAAAGGAAACGCTCTACTATTATCATAATCTAAACAAGTTGAGAAAGTATGAAGAAATAGATAAAATTAATATGTTCTTAAAATGTATTTACATTTTGAGAACATTCTTTTAGTTTGTAGATTATCATTTTAAGTTGAACGGTTGATAGAAAAATAGCTCCTTAGGGTACACAGTAGTTAATGCTGATGACGACTAAGGCCGGAAGAACTTCCAATACCCATATGGAATACTTATCTGGTTTAATCACGGACCATATCAAAACAGCAACAACTAATAAGAGTAATCCAACATCAAATTTCCTATAGTCCCCTTTCACCACATTCATCACTCCAATTATGTTACCTTGTTTTCAATTATAAAAAGGCGCATTTATACTTCCCCCATGCCCCGCTTTGCAGGAGTCTCGCACCTTTACACTACAATCAAGCTAATAAAATCAACATTGTTCTTTAACAACGCCTAAAAAATGTTCAAAGTTAAATTTCAGACCTATTCTCATGACGATTAATAAAATCCTTCACTATTGCATTGAAAATAGAAGCAGACTTGGTTGGAATCTGATGTTTAGCACCGGCAATAAACGTCAATTCCTTATGAGGTAATTTTTCATTTAACAATTCCGCATAAAAATGAAAGGTTTTATCCCTTTTACCATAAATTAGGCACACTGGATGATGGATTTCACCCAGACGATGCGTGCAATTGTACACCAAACTATGCTGATAATACTGTGAAAAGTTACGTGGATCACCGGATCTAGCATTACCATACATCTTTAAGAACATATCTTTCCGATTGGTATTACCCCATGACACAGCTGAAGTTAACAAATTAACTCTTCGTTGATTAGAAAGAGACATACCTAATGCTATTTTCTTCTTTAGGTACAATCCCCTTACCTCTGACATGCCACTAACCACTATTCCGCCTAAAGCTCGATCTGCATGGCTAAGCAAAAATTCTAAGGCAATCGTTCCTCCTGTAGAATAGCCACATATATAAGCTTTCTCCACTCCCAATACATCCAACAAACAGACAATATCTCTTGCAATAAGAGAATAACTAATAGGAACACTTGAATACTGACTCTTTCCATGACCCCTAATATCAAACGTAATGACTTGAAAATCCTTAGATAATATTGTTGATTGAGACTCAAAGTTAGCAGAATTTAATACAGGCGGGTGTATAAAAACAATCGGAACCCCTTGACCTTTCACACTATAAAACAGACTAATTCCTTCCACATCTAATAACGGCATAGAATAGAATCCCCTCAACTTCATTGATTAGACTTAGAACTATTAGTTTATCCAACTTACAAATTGTTAACCGACCGTTTTTTTGAAATAAAGAAGCGCTCCTTTCTTCACAGTAAAAGGCGGCTGAAGATACAATTTCAGCCGCCCTTACCTTCTTTATTGAGAAATACTACGCCCATTCTTTATTAGAAAAATCGCCAATACACTCTACATACACCTGATGCCATATCATGAATATGAGAATCGTCCAGAGCTTTCGACTATTGTCTTTTTTATTGGTCACATGATCCTGATCATTTCTCCCTCCTACTTGTAATTCTTAATATTATTTTCGATAGTATGCCAAATTGTCCTAGACTATATTTAAGGAATTGACCAGTGTTTAATGCATGTATCAAACATTCTCATATAGTATGTATTCTGCAAATCAATGAGTCACTTTAGTACATGTAAATATGGATTGGAGGTAAAATAAAGTACACAAAGGAGGAGAATATCATGGACAACACAACTGAAGTTTTATTTCAACGTGACATAAAAGACCACTGGAGAGTTACATATAATAAAAACGGGTATCCTCATGTTCAGCAAGGATTTATTTTACATCCTGAAAGAAAAGATGAGTTCGACCCATTTATTTTAATGGCTGATGATTGGTTCAAACGAGGGACTTTCTCAGACCATCCGCACAGAGGGTTCCAAACGATTACCTATGTAATTGACGGTAGATTAGAACATATAGATAATGCAGGAGGTCAATCGACTTTAGAAGCAGGGGATATTCAATATATGAATGCTGGTTGGGCTGCGAGGCATTCTGAAGAGGCTGTAGATGATGACCTTATACATACGCTTCAACTTTGGCTAAACCTTCCAAAATCTTTGAAGAATACAGAAACTTCTTACCAAAATGTGTATGTCGAAGATGTTCCACGCATTCCCTTTGAAGGTGGAGAGGTTAAAGTTTATTCCGGTGATATTGCTGGTGTAAGAGGTCCTTTAGAAAGCCTAGTTCCAATTACCATGACTGAAATTTCATTTGCCAAGGATTCCACCTATATCCTGCAGATACCGGAAAATCATAATGCCTTTTTATATGTTACTTCTGGAGAATTAGAATTTGGCCAAAGTAAAACCACTTTATCTAAAACAGATGCTGGTTTACTCACCTTTAATAAAGATGGGGCGGGTCAGAGCGAACTTCTGATTAAAGCAAATCAACGATCTAAGGTATTGATCTACTCTGGGCAACCGCTAAATGAGGAAGTAGTCGCACATGGTCCCTTCGTGATGAATTCAATGGAAGAAATTAAACAAGCGTTTGAAGATTATCGTTCAGGTAAATTCGGACCACCTGCTGTCAAATAAAAAGGGGCTGTTCAGAAAGTCAGAAGATGACTTTTCTGGATGACCCTTTTCTGTTTAATAAGATACTCGGTTCATGTAGTTGGCGTTACACTTCATATTCACTTGACTTGAATTTAAAATACAATTTCGAAACTCACTGTTTCAGCTAAGCATATAAAAATGTGATGAGAGTAAACTAAGTATTCTTGAAGTTATCTAAACCGTTTATTAAAAATTACACTGACACTCTAATCCTTTTTTTAGTCTAATTCTACTAGTTGAAAGGTGGTTCAAATGATGAAGAATATAGTGAGAGCATTATCCATAGCTGTTATTGTCTTCTCCTTAGCAGCTTGTGGCGAAGCAGATGAAATAAGTAAACCTGTTTACAAGAGTGGAGATAATGGGATTGAAGACAGCGATATTACGGAAGGTTCTATTGTTCCGAGCTTAACAGAAAAAGAAAACGATGGAAGTTATCACTACCTTTTCGAACTCAAAAATACGACGTCTGAAAGTATCACGTTGACAATGAATACGTCACAGCTTTACGATTATCATTTACTTACTGATCAGGGTACGGTTGTTTACACATATTCAGATGACAAATTCTTTGCACAAATGCTACAAGAAAAAACCATTCAACCTGGTGAGAGTCTCCAAATAGAAGTGGACGCATCTGAAGGTCTTTCAACATTACCAGCGGGAACTTCCACACTCGAAGTTTGGTCAACTGCCAATGAAGCTAAAGATTGGAAGACTTCAACAAAAGTGCAGTGGGATGGCAATACGGATAAAGGGGAATGAGTACTAGATCTTGATCTAGAGTATGCTAATGTTTACTTAAACGAAAATGGAAAAAGATTATTAAATCTTCTGCGAGAAGGTAATGGATGAAATGAAACAAAACAGCATCTATAAAGAGTTGTTTACTCTCTAGATGCTGTTGTTGTACATATAGTTTTTACATGATTGAGAATCTTTTAATAAGGGTCTGCCTCATGTCCCTTTTTCTTCGCTTGATCAGTTGCCTTGTCCGCTTCATAACTACCCGTATGATGACTTTCATCATTCGCCATCTCTTTTTTCGATTCAGCTAATCCTTCAGAAAAACGTCTTCCATAATCAGCATCTGCATTTGTAAAATGTTCTATCATTTTTTCTTGAATATGAGGTTGGCATACCTTTATGTCATTCACTAAGTTACTAATTAATTCAGCTTTTTCCCACTCTTCAAAGTTTCGATAAGTCTCTCCGGCTTGTCCATAGTTATTTGTACGATCAATCGACTCTCGAACTAACTTCTCCCTATATTCTGGATGATGTTCTTTCCCTATCTGCTTCGCTTCTTTTAAATTAGTCAACGTGGATGGTTCGTAATTCACGTGAGGGTTTTGACCAGGACTAAGATCAACTTGATAAGCCATCTGACCACCTTGCTGATTGGTGGCAACACGCTTTTTAGGTGCATTGATTGGTAATTGCAAGTAATTGGCACCTACTCTATGTCGTTGAGTGTCTGAGTAAGAAAATGTACGACCTTGCAACATCTTATCATCTGAAAAATCTAGACCATCAACCAG
>JBFELW010000188.1:0-4923 GCA_041551995.1 Paenisporosarcina sp. | reverse complement strand
TTCATTCTCGTCTTTGGAGCTATAAGCGGTTCACTCTTCCATAAAACTAGTCGCCCAGGTTTTTTTATTAGCCTAGCCTTTCTCGCAATAATAGGAATCATTGTCATGTTTTTACGTAAACGATGGAAGAAAGAAGAAGCTACTGAAAGTCATGGGTAGAGTTATAAAAAGAGCTCTTGATACGCTTGAATACCAAAATAGATACCGAATGCAATTAAGAATAGAGATGATATGACGGAGATAACTTTTAAAAATGTGGTGGATAAAAACTTACGTGCCCCACTAGACATAAAAGCCATTGTTGTATCCCATAAAATAATACCTGCAATGATGGCTAGACTATATATTATTATTTGATTTCCCGTGAAGGTTTCAGCGGCTTTTGCTAATACGGAACCATAAATCCCTAGCCAAAAAAGTATGGTTAGTGGATTCAAAAGTGACATGAAAAACCCCGCTAATAAGGACCGTCTAAGCCGTAAGCTTTTGCCGAATTTTAAGTCTATCTCAATTTTATGGAGTGAAAGTAAATTTTCGATTCCCGTATAGGTAAGCACGAAACATCCGAACGACCAAAGTATGGTTTTAATTAGAGGCATTTCAATAAATTGACCAATTCCCAAATAGACCATAGCCATATAAATCATGTCTGCAATTAAAGCCCCAAAACCAAAAATCCATGCATGGGCGAACCCACTTTTAATCCCCGTATTTAATTGTGCAGCGTTAACTGGACCTATTGGCGCTGCCAATGATACGCCCAAGAAAACATATGTAAGTAGTGAATTCAAAAGATAGCCCTCCGATAAATTGATGTCTATGCATCATATTCGGAGGGAATGACTTGTACAACTAGTATCAGTAAAACTCAAAGAAGGATTTCGCTAAATACAATTCATGTTACTAAATGTTTATTTTATTACCCTTTGTGACCACATGAAGTTCTGTTGAGTCCAAGTTCCCCAAACCGTAAAGATTTGTATACTTTTAGCGAAATTTAGGTTGCTAATCCACATTTCACTCCTCATTTGTATGCGCTTGTTCTCCACTAGTCCTAGGTAATTGAATTTCAAATTCCACATTAATTATTGCCGTCGTGTTTGAACAGAAAAACTGTGTATATTGGCAAATCGCCTAATTTGGGAAGATACGATATACTTTTTATGGAACAAACTAGATATCTATTTCGTCAGTGTTAAATTAGAGGAATAGAAAGATCTTAAAAAACGTTATTGGATAGTGAGAGATAACCCTCTTTTTTCAAACAATTAAGTCAGGAGATTAGTAATGAAACAAATGCAAAAGCAGACAAGTATAAAACCTTTTATATCCCTTATTTTGTCAACTAAAATTCCTAAATTGGCTTTATCGATAGGACTTATTGGTAGTATTATCACAACCTTAGTTGGACTTACCATTCCTTTATTAACAAGAGAACTGGTGGATGGCTTCAGCGTAGAATCCTTAAGTGTATGGATAATTATTTTAATTGGTGTTGTCTTTATCGTTCAAGCACTTCTAGATGGTATATCCACTTACTTGCTCGCTTATGTGGGTCAAAAGGTTGTCGCAAGAATACGAGAAATCATGTGGTTAAAGCTTCTCCGCCTACCTGTTAGTTATTTCGATCAAAAAGCAAGTGGAGAATCTGTTAGTCGGGTTGTAAATGATACAGGGATTGTTAAAGACTTAATTTCTCAGCACTTCCCTCAATTTATCACAGGCATTATTACCATCATTGGTGCGGTGACAATCCTATTATTTATGGACTGGAAAATGACTTTATTGATGTTAATTTCAGTTCCAGTAACTGTAGGGATTATGATCCCACTTGGCAAGAAAATGTCTAAAATATCACGTGGTCTTCAAGATGAAACTGCGCTCTTTACAGGTAAGATTCAACAAACCTTAAGTGAAATACGGTTGATGAAGTCTTCTAATGCTGAGGATGCTGAAGGCAATAAAGGTAAAAGTGGCATTCATGAACTTTTTACTTATGGATTAAAGGAAATGCGTATTTTCGCTTTAATCGGCCCACTCATTTACCTGGTAATCATGGTCGTAATTGTAGCAATCATTGGGTATGGAGGCATCCGTGTAGCAGAAGGATCAATGTCTACAGGATCACTTGTTGCCTTTTTACTGTATTTATTTCAAATTGTATTCCCTATCACTTCATTTGCAATGTTTTTCACTCAATTACAAAAAGCAAAGGGAGCTACAGAGCGAATCATTGAAATTATTGATTTACCTTTAGAAGACGGACAAGAAGGATTAGAAGTCGATATAACGAATCAACCTGTCAATGTCCAAAACATTTCCTTTGCCTACCAGGAAGATGAGCCGATTTTAAAAAACATTTCCTTTGATGCGCAGCCAGGAGAAGTAATCGCCTTTGCTGGACCAAGTGGTGGTGGAAAGACGACCATGTTCGGCTTGCTTGAACGTTTTTATGAACCAACTAGTGGAGAAATACGTGTTGGAGATACCCCAATCACCTCGATATCTATGGAATCTTGGAGGAGTCAGATTGGCTATGTATCCCAAGATAGCCCAATGATGGCTGGAACTATTCGCGAAAACCTTTGTTATGGTCTTGATAGCTCGGCAATTACGGACGAGCATTTGTGGCAGGTAGCAGAGATGGCCTATGCGGCACCATTTATTAAGGAATTCTCAAAAGGGCTAGATACAGAAGTTGGCGAGCGTGGAGTGAAGCTTTCGGGTGGTCAGAGACAGCGAATTGCAATTGCCCGTGCATTTTTACGTGACCCTAAAATCCTAATGATGGATGAAGCGACGGCGAGTTTAGATAGCCAGTCAGAAGGGATTGTTCAAGAAGCTTTGTCGCGTCTGATGGAGGGCAGGACAACTTTTGTCATTGCGCACAGACTTTCTACCATTGTTAACTCTAATAAGATTATTTTTATCGAAAAAGGAGAGATTACTGGTACAGGCACTCATCAAGAACTCGTGGCTACCCATGACCTTTACCGTGAGTTTGCCGAACAACAGTTAACATAAAAAATGAAAGAGAGCATCAGACTTTCCTGATGCTCTCTTTTTATCGTCCATTGTCTATATCTATTGTTGAATAACCTCAAACGGAATTTTGTGACTGCGTATTTTTGAATCAATTTTTATTTTTGTATTCACATCTAATATGCCATTTTGCACTAGCTTCAACTCTTTACGATCTTGGAAAAAAATCATAAAATACTGAGGAGCTTCTAGGTTATCCTGGTTATCAAAGTATGTAACATTATCGATTTCTTCCCAAGAATAAATTTGTTTTTCCTGGGCAAATGGTTGACGAAAAGTTACTTCATCATTTGATAAGGTAACAAATGACATCGATGCGCCATAGAAAACAACTATAGATCCAACTGCAAATAATAGTGCAATTGCAATTGATGATTTTTGAAGACCTTTTAGCCATAGAACCACTAATGCGATAACCATGAGCAATATAGAAAGTCCATTCAAAATAAAGTTAATCTTCGGTAAATATATAATCCAATTATTTCGATCAAAGTAAATCGTTTCACCAATGATTAGTGGAGAAAAAATAACTAAAATGGGTGAAAATAAAAATAAACTAATTCCTAATACCATAAATAAATGCTTTGGTTCAGCTCTGTTATTCAAGATGTAACCTCCTAGATGCTACTTCTATTAATAAACTCTTAAGGGAATAATATCCTACTCTATTGATTTCATCAATCTAATTAAAGTTTGAATCTTGTTGATTTCTTTAAGAAAACTTCAATTTAGAAGTAGTTAGTTCCAGTGTGATATTTGACTGAGGATTCTTCTATTGTGTCTTCAAAGGCTCCAGAAGGTAGCAAACAAGTACTACCAATATATTACTTAGAGTATTCATATATAATTTTAAATAATGGAAACAATATTGGAAACTCACTAGAATTGTTGGATTTAGAGTTTAAACCTAGCAATAATTTAATTAGTCTACTTGGAAAAGATACTTTTTCAGGAAATCTAATAAACGGTTTTTCCGGACCAGGTTCTTTAAATGAAAATGCTGAGGGAGAATTTAAATTAATGTTTGGTTTAAAGCCCGAACTACTTAACAAAATTAATGCAGAGAGTGTTGAATCATTAATGTTGGACGGTAAATTAATATTAAAAGAGGGAAACACGAAGGTAGCAGAGTTTAAGTTAGATTAAAGACATACAAAAAAATCGTTTAATTGTGTTATTTTATTAACTTTGCTCTTTAGTATAACAACATATCAATAAAAAATAACCTTTAAGGAATTATGATCCTCAGAGGTTATTTTCATTAAATTTATTTATAGTCTACTCTTTAAGGTTGGATTTCTTATTTATGTTTCCCTTGTTAACAATGTTCTTAGGTTTAGATTTAGAATTAAAGTCTGCGGCAAATTCTTCATTGGGTTCGTTGGGGCTTTTGTATATTCCAAAACTGTTGTGCGTTCTTTCATTTATTGTCTTTTTGTTGTTTTTACTCATAAACATTCACCTCCTAGAGTTTAATTTGCTCTGTACAGTAGGTTTTATTCACTAATTTGTATTTCTCCACTTATCCCCCAATTCTTAATATCTCACTATTCTGCTATGTTTAATTTAAGTACATGTTTTCACAATATTTATAGGGATATTAACATAAATATCCATTAAAAAATCACCTCAACTCTAAGAAAAGATAGAGATGAGGTGATTTTTAATCAAATTTTAGTTTAAAGCAACAACGATCACTCTAAAGCTTACAGAATTTATTCAACCGTAACAGACTTAGCTAAATTTCTCGGCTTATCTACGTCACAGTCACGGTGAAGTGCCGCATAGTAGCTGATTAATTGTAATGGAATGACCGAGATAAGTGGCGTTAACAATGGGTGTACTTTCGGTAAGACAATCGTATCTCCGTCTTCTTCCATA
>JBFELW010000187.1:0-4936 GCA_041551995.1 Paenisporosarcina sp. | reverse complement strand
GAAAAATTTCCCTAGAGACGTATAGCAGACAGGCAACCAGGTGTGAAGTTTAGCACGGTAAAGTATTTGGCTCAGCGTTGTAGTGACACATGTTATTTTAAAAGTGTATAGTACGCGTGTATTCTATTTAAGTATTTGTTAATATGTGATTTTTATTCGTTATTCGCAAAATTTATTAGTGAGCATTTGTAGTATGATATCGGGTAACAAGTGGATTCTCTATTGGACGAATAGTAGTATTCTAGAATTCATCGGTAGCCTTCTCCATTTCGCTTGGCGTATTCTAGAATTCGACTTGCCTATTCTGCATTTCTCGGGTCCTATCCTAAAATTCACGTTTTCCACACAATTCAATCGCGAAGTAAAGGAACTAATTAGTTAGTTAGCATTTGGAGCGCCAAATACTTGTTTACTGTTTGGATAGTAGCATCACCGTGTGATGATGGTTCTACTCACTTTATTCCAAAACTAGTCATTCTTATTGCTAATCTATTTTCAAATCTAACCATATAAAATCAATAACTTTCTTTTAAAAAAGCGAGCACCCCAGTTGTCATGGGGTGCTCGCTTAGTTTCTTCTATTAATTCATTCGTGAACGTAAGAACGCGTTAACAAATAGGTCTATGTCGCCGTCCATTACGCCTTGTACGTTTCCACTTTCAGCACTCGTTCGGTGATCTTTCACCATTGAATACGGGTGGAATACGTAGGAGCGGATTTGACTGCCCCATCCGATTTCCTTTTGCTCTCCACGAATTTCAAGCATTTGCGCTTCTTGCTCTTCAATCTTTATTGCATATAATTTTGCTTTAAGCATCGTCATTGCTTTAGCACGGTTCTTGATTTGAGAACGTTCTTGCTGACATGTTACAACAGCACCTGTTGGTAAGTGAGTGATACGTATAGCTGAGTCAGTCGTGTTAATATGTTGACCACCAGCACCACTTGCGCGGTACGTATCAACTTTCAAGTCTTCTGTACGGATATCGATTTCGATTTCATCATTAAACTCTGGCATGACTTCACAAGATACGAAGGAAGTATGTCGTCGTCCTGACGAGTCGAAAGGTGAAATTCGAACAAGACGGTGAACGCCTTTTTCTGCTTTCAAATACCCGTATGCGTTATGGCCTGTAATACCAAGTGTTACGGATTTTATACCCGCTTCATCTCCAGGTAAATAATCTAGAGTTTCCACTTTGAATCCTTTTTTCTCGCCCCAACGTTGATACATACGGAGTAACATTGAGCCCCAATCCTGAGACTCGGTTCCACCTGCACCAGGGTGCAATTCTAATATCGCGTTATTCTTATCGTAAGGTTCACTTAGTAGCAACTGTAATTCGAAGTCATTCATCTTAGAAGTGAAAGCCTTCATTTCATTGCCAAGTTCTTCATGAAGTTCTTCATCATCTTCTTCTCGTAGTAACTCGAGTGTCATTTCTAAGTTTTCATGTGTTTCAACTAATTCGTTGAATTCATTGACAGTTTCCTTCAAAATATTCGCTTCATTAATGACAACTTGAGCCGCATTTTGATCGTTCCAAAAATCAGGCATCGACATGTTCTCATCTAACTCTGCAATTCTAGCCTCTTTGTTATCTAAGTCAAAGAGACCCCCTGAAGTCCGCTAATTTTCCAGCTATTCGATCTAATTCATTCCGTACATTTGCTAATTCCATCATTTTCTATGTCCTCCGTTGACTCACACAGCACCATGACAATTTTTATACTTCTTGCCACTGCCACATGGACACATTTCATTTCGTCCAACAGCTGCTTCATTACGAATTGGCTTTTTCTTAACTGTGCCGCCTTCTTCTTTCGGGTTCACAGCTTGACCTTTTGCCACTTCTTCACGCTGTAGATTGCTACGAATTTCAGCTTTCATTGCATATTTAGTTACGTCTTCTTGAACAGAAGAAACCATCGCTTCGAACATAGTAAAACCTTCGTTTTGATATTCACGAAGCGGATCGATTTGTCCATAAGCACGTAAATGAATACCTTGACGTAATTGATCCATCGCATCGATATGGTCAATCCATTTCGAATCGATTGAACGAAGCAAGACCACTTTTTCAAATTCACGCATACGTTCAGGCGTCATTTCGGCTTCTTTCGCATCGTAATATTCATAGACAACTTTTTTCAAATCATCCACAATTTCTTCTTGTGATTTCCCTTGCATACGCTCTTGTGTCATAACACCTTCAGGTAAAAGATTGGCGAAAATGAAATCTTCAAGACCTTTCAAGTTCATTTCTTTTTCCTTACCAGGTACGCTGTGCGCAGCGACTGCTCGTTCAATGACTTCATCAATCATAGTTTCAACAAGACCGCGCATATTATCCGTTTCAAGTACTTCTAATCGTTCTTTATAAATAATTTCACGTTGTTGACGCAATACATCATCATACTGAAGCAAACGTTTACGTGCATCGAAGTTATTACCTTCAACACGTTTTTGCGCTCCCTCTACAGCACGTGTAACCATTTTGGACTGAATAGGTGCTGAATCATCCATGCCAAGACGCGTCATCATTGTACGCATATTGTCAGAACCAAAACGACGCATTAACTCATCTTCCATGGATAAATAGAACTGCGTTACCCCTGGATCTCCTTGACGACCAGAACGACCACGTAGCTGATTGTCAATACGGCGAGATTCATGACGCTCCGTACCGATGACAGCTAAGCCACCAACTTCGATAACACCTTCACCTAGTTTGATATCCGTACCACGACCAGCCATATTGGTTGCAATTGTAACAGAACCTTTATGCCCTGCTTCTGCAACAATTTGTGCTTCATGCTCATGGTTTTTTGCGTTTAGTACACTGTGACGAATACCATTCTTAGTAAGCAACTTCGAAATAATCTCAGATGTCTCAATCGCTACAGTACCAACCAATACTGGTTGTCCTTTTGTGTTTCGCTCTGCAATATCCTCCGCAACAGCTTGGAACTTGCCTTGCATCGACGAATAAATTAAATCGGCACGGTCATCACGCACGATTTGGCGATTTGTAGGAATGACAATAACATTCATATTGTAAATATTACGGAACTCTTCTTCTTCCGTTTTCGCTGTACCGGTCATCCCAGAAAGCTTGTCATACATACGGAAAAAGTTCTGGAACGTAATCGTTGCCATTGTCATCGATTCATTTTGAATTTCAAGACCTTCTTTAGCTTCAATCGCTTGATGAAGTCCATCCGAATAACGACGACCTTTCATTAAACGTCCAGTAAAGGAGTCAACAATGACTACACTACCTTCTTGTACAACATAATCTACATCGTTATGCATACTCGCATGAGCTTTTAATGACTGATTGATGGCATGGTTCAAACGCACATGTGTTAAATCGAATAAATTATCGATTCCAAACATCTTTTCTACTTTTTCAATACCTGATTCAGTCAATACAACACCTTTTGTCGACTCATCGTATGAGTAATCTTCCTCTATACGAAGTCCTCGAACTAAGGCATTTGATTGCATATAAAGCTGAGCAGCCTTAGCAGCTTGACCCGATATAATTAAGGGTGTACGTGCTTCATCAATTAAAATTGAATCGACTTCATCGATTACTGCATAGTAAAGAGGACGTTGCACATGTTCTTCCTTGTACAACACCATATTATCGCGTAAATAATCGAAACCAAGCTCATTATTCGTAGAATACGTAATATCCGCTGCATACGCTTCACGTTTTTCATCTTTATTCATATTATTCAAGTTTAATCCAACTGTTAATCCTAGGAAGTCATATAACTTACCCATTTCTATCGCATCACGACTTGCTAAATATTCATTCACCGTCACAACATGAACGCCGCGACCTGTTATGGCATTTAAATAAACCGGTAATGTCGATGTTAATGTTTTACCTTCACCAGTTTTCATTTCAGCAATATTTCCTTCATGAAGTGCAGCTGCACCCATGATTTGCACACGGAAAGGATACAGTCCTAGCACACGTTTTGCAGCTTCACGAACGACTGCAAATGCTTCTACCTTAATATCTTCAAGATCTTCTCCGTTTTCTAAACGACCTTTAAACTCATCCGTTTTTGAACGAAGTTCTGCATCTGATAAAGCTTCCATATCACTTGCCAAAACCTCAACTTGATCGGCAATTTTTTCTAGTCTTTTAACATCACGTTTATTAGGATCAAAAACTTTATTTAACACACCAAGCATTTAAGTTCACATCCAATGTATAGTCTCATTTTACATTTTAACACTGCGGCAGTAGTGGTGCAAATAACGCCTTCTTTAGGATGGATTTGATTCATTTTTTAAAAACTCATGTAGATCTGAATCATTTAGCGGTCGACTAAAATAATAACCTTGAATTGTATCCACATGCCAGTCCGTTAAAAGTGTCAACTGTGCTTTCGTTTCTACACCCTCTGCAACGATTGTAAACCCAAGACGATGTGATAAATCAATAATGGATTGAACAATGACAACTAGTCGCTCATCCTCTACTACCTTGGAAATGAAGGACTTATCGAGTTTCACACGATTTATTGGTAATAAAAATAAATAATTCAATGAAGAATAACCGGTTCCAAAATCATCGAGGGCAATCGAAATCCCCATTGCTTTCAGCTCATTTAATTTCGAAACTAGCTCATCTCCACCATCAATCATCAGAGACTCTGTGATCTCAAGTTCAATTAGGTTTGGTGATACATCGTACTTACTCAATAACTCTTTTAACCTCATGTGGAATAAGGGCTCCTGCAATTGCAATGCACTTACGTTTATGGCTAAACGCTTCACATGTGGAAATTCCTTGTTCACCTCTCCAATACCATGAATAGCCGTCTCCATCACCCAATCACCAATGGCTTGAATTCGTCCGGTATTTTCTGCAATGGGAATAAATTCAGCTGGTGGAATCATGCCCCACTCAG
>JBFELW010000186.1:0-4946 GCA_041551995.1 Paenisporosarcina sp. | reverse complement strand
CCTGCAAGATGTTAAATTTTAGTGGGTAATTGATAAAAGGTGCGATATGATAGTTAAAAAGG
The DNA here is from genome assembly GCA_041551995.1 of Paenisporosarcina sp. Classification (GTDB taxonomy): domain Bacteria; phylum Bacillota; class Bacilli; order Bacillales_A; family Planococcaceae; genus Paenisporosarcina. The sequence continues at coordinate 4,884 of JBFELW010000186.1, read as the reverse complement.
AGGAGAAATAAATGACATCATTCATGGGGTTAATATCTTTCATTATTCTTTTTATAATCATAGCAGTAGTCTTCACTGGAATTTTTCTATTAGTTGTTTCGATTAATAAAAAATCACGACCTACAAATGACTTAGAAAATAGAGTCAAGCAGTTAGAGGAAGAAAACAGGATTCTTAGAGAAAAGTCATTGTAATGTATCAAAAAAACGGGGGATTACAATTGAAGTATTTAACACTCGGACTATTTCTTATGTTATTTACACTCACCGCATGCTCAGAGGAAACTACAACTTCTGACGCATTAATTAACCAAGCAGAACTGACAAGTTTCGAAAAAAGTCTTGCTGACCTAACTGGAAAGTACGCATTAATTTATGATATCGATTTAAAAAATGATAAAGCAACCGAAATCACGGGAATCGTTGATTACTATGAAAACGGTGAATTTGTGCGTAAAATTAGTGAAGTGTCGGCCCCAATTACAGAAGAAAATAACACAGACACAATAAGAGTAGCTTTTATACAGCAACTTATAAATGATAGTGAGGAAAATTGGATTACCTCTTTTATGACAGATGAAGGCCAATCCTCAGGAACTAATAAAAATAAAATAGATCAACTAGATCAAATGTCGTCTGGTTATGTGGGCTTAAGTAAAGATTCTTTATTCATTGGAAAGAAAAAAGGGCTAGCGACAATTGTATATACAAATAAAGATGAATTAGCTATTAGTAATAATATAGAGACAGAAGAAGATATAAAAAGGGCAACAAACTATGAACATGTGTATATCATATCCATCGAAGTACGATAAGGTTGATTTACGACAACAATAAACGAGAAAAAAAAGAAATGATCGATGACCTAGTCACCGTTCATTTCTTTTTGGATTAAAGAATATGAAGTATGGGTTTCCCTGATTGAAACTTGATACTGGATATTTATGTTAAAATATATATACGATTGAAGGTTTTTTACTCGAAATTAAGCAGCAGATTTGTTACAGAATTGTTAAAGGGGAAAGAGTATAGATTATGAAATTATTTATAGAAAATATGAATCAAGAAACAGCCGAAGATATACTTACTTGGGAATATGATAAACCATATGACTTTTACAATAATGAATTAACAGATGAAGATTTGAAGGAAAGGCTAGATGGTACATACTATGCACTAGTTAATGATAAAAAAGACTTAATTGGATTTTTTTGCATTGGAGAGAATGCTCAAGTTCCTGTTGGGAAATAAATCGGTGTTTATTCAGAAGACTTAATTGATATGGGGCTAGGTATGAACCCTAAACTTGTGGGCAAAGGGAGCGGTCTTAATTTTTGCTCATTTATTCTTTTTTATATTGAACAAAACTATAAAGATATTCCAATTCGACTGACTGTGGCAACGTTCAATCACAGAGCTATCCATCTATATGAAAAGCTTGGTTTTGTTAAGAAAGATGCATTCAGCAGTGATTTTGCAGAATTTATGACAATGGTTAAAACAGATAAAATATAGTATATTCAATAGCATTTCTTGATCAGATCGAATGAGTTTGGTTTTTATAAAATTATGAGTACATACAAAGGAGGAAACTAATATGCCAAAGGATAATAAGGAGTTGTCACTTGAACAACGTGAAGAACTACTCAGAACTTTGAAAGCCCGTTTCGAGAAAAACATAAACCGACATAAAGATCTTGATTGGGCTAAAATACAAGCGAAGCTCGAAGCTACTACTGAAAAACTATGGTCTCTCAATGAAATGGAAGGCACTGGCGGTGAACCAGATGTTGTTGGTCATGATCAAAAGTCGGGCGAGTACGTTTTTTATGATTGTTCAGCGGAAAGCCCTAAAGGTCGAAGAAGTGTTTGTTACGACATGGAAGCGTTGGAGTCTAGGAAAAAATACAAACCAGAAAATACCGCTATTGATATGGCAACTTCCATGGGCATTGAACTATTAACGGAAGAACAATACCGGGAACTGCAGAAAATTGAAAAATTCGATATGAAAACGTCCAGCTGGGTGCAAACACCTGCAAATATTAGAAAACTAGGCGGCGCTATCTTTTGTGATCGTCGCTACGAAACTGTCTTTATGTACCACAACGGAGCAGAATCCTACTATGCTGCAAGGGGTTTTCGTGGATTGTTAAGGGTCTAAATTTTGCACAGACAGCTAATCAGAATAACTAGGGAAAGTCTTTAAATTCATACCTATACTATCGCGAGGTTTACTCTATCGCATAGTCTTCCATTTTAATAAAAGATAATCAAAACAAGGGGAATAAAACGTATGAAAATCAAACATAGTATTATCGTAGGTTCTGTTTTTTTGAATGTTGTATTAGGTTTTCTATTCTATAATGAGAATACAAAACAAAGCCCCACTGATGTTGGACTATTGTTTAAAGAAGCGGTTAGAGTTGAAAATTATGCACGGGCTGAAACACTTATGGCTGAAGGCAGACGAGACTATATATCTGAGGAAACATTAAAGAAAATACATGAAGCTATGAGTGCTGGTACAAGTTTTAAAACTTATGAATTGCTAGAATTTGATAATGGAGAAATGGTATTACTTAACTTAACACCAGATGAAAAATATGAAATACAAGATGTTGTTATTGTTCCTGATGAACTAAAAGCTATATTTAAATAAGAGACATTCTTATTGTGTTAACTGGTGCTTAGTAAAAAAATACAGTCAAATAAATGCGCTTGGAGAAACATTTCCAAGCGCATTTTTCTTATAGCAAATCCACCAAGCAACTTATACATAACCTTCATTTTAATAATCATGTTCACTCTACAACTGCATCAATATAAACTGAAACCAGGATGCATGGCGTTACTCATCGTGAGAGGCATGCATGAAATGCCTTTGCACAAATGGAGTAGTTGCTCTAGATGCAATATCTTGATAGAAAGCAGCAGCTTCCAACTCATCACGGATCGCTGTCTTAACGCCTTCTTCATATGACTCTGGCAAGTCCCCTGCAGGAATTTGCGGTTGTTGCGCACCCATTCTACTTAACATCATAGTAAACCAATGATAATGTCTCGCTTCGTCACGCTGTATTCTTAAAATCACGAGTCGGTCCTGTTCATTAGGCGCAAGTTCTGCCAGCCTTTCATAAAAATTGTAAGCATGAACCTCACCTATAACGGCTCTTGAAATATCATCTACTAAGTGCGCATCACTACTTATATTTACTTGGCCCATTCCCATACCTGGACCCATCCCAGGTCCCATGCCCATTCCTGGACCTCTCCCTAGTTGTCCCTGATAGAAATCCTGCTGATTTTGATCAAACGATTGGTAATACATGAAACTTCTCCTCCTTGGAATAGCCTCAGATAGTATATGCCCAATCTAGTAACCTGGTGACCTTAATCATGCAGTCATACCACCTCAAAGGACGTCTGAAGAAGCACCACTACTACCTCTTTAATTGTAACTGGAAGCGATACAGACAGTGCTCTATATCTCAGTTAACACTTCTAGCGTCTCTAAAACATGATCAAGAAAATCTGCTATATCACCCATATGTTCTTCATTAATTTTATGATTAAACCCAACCTCTATTACGTCGAGATAACCTGACGCATCCTGTTCATACACGGAACTCAATGTTTGCGTGATTTGGAGATCCCGCTTCCAAATCGCATGAAGTGCTTGGTCAATCTCCTTACACTGGTTAGTTACATGTTGAACCCGCTTATAATAGCGTACTAATAAAGTACAACCAGGACTCGCTCCAGGCTTCTCCAAAATTTCTGATGCCAGTTCCTCTAAAGAGGCTTCTAAAACAATTTCTGCAGAAACATCAGGTTGATTAACGAGCGTGAACTCAACAGCAAAATCCCGAGCCATAACCGCATGATCCATTCGATCCACTCGGTTGATTATCGTAATTTCATGATTAATAGTATCCAGATCATACACATAATTCTCAAACGCCACTTTTAAATTCTCGAAAATGGTTGGGTGATACATATTAATTCCTCCAAACTTACTCCCTTGGGCTTTTCTTAGATTAGCCACAGTCTCCTGAAAGTATTCTCAGAAGGAATGTGAAACCAAGCTCGATATGGTTTCACTTTCATTGAGAAAAGATTTTCCTAAGCTTCTTAGCAGCATCCTCACTACAAACGGTTGAAAAGCGAGTGAAAAGACATTCCTTAGCCTCTTCTTTGTCCATATCAATACGCTCGATATGATTTCTCCTTGACCAAGAATCATAAGTCTCAAAAGCCATACTGCTCCATCCATTCTTTTCTCCATCAACATTTGTTTTTTCCTGTATACCTGAAATGACAATATCCAATGTTCCTTGCAACTCTACCAATGCATTTTCAAACACCTTTTTATCTTTCTTATCCTTTAGCCCTGACTTGGTCCTTAAGAGCCTGGTATCTACTCCCTCTGTTTGACTGACAATCGTATATAGATTAAATGCTTCTTTTGATACCTGTCCACTAAAATAACGTTCCTCAATCGATTCATCATAGCCCAATACCTTCTTCACATATGGGAGTACCTCACGAGATACTAAAACTGATTTCTTCTTTATAAACTTTCCGTACCCTGCAACCCCGTCAACCGAAAACTTAGTTCTCCAAATCCAAGGATCGAATTCCGTATCAGAATGCCAGCTGTCTTTTGAGGTAATGCTATTTAATGAAGGATAATCAGGAAGTAAAGGAGCAAGTGGAAGTAACCCCAACTCCTTAATTACGACCATGGCCTCGTCATACGTTTTAACTTGATATTCCTTCAACTTTCCACCCACCTTTTCAAACATATTTACTCTACATGTTCGCTAAACAACCATCCATTTCCTTCTCGAAAAACTCTGGTTAAATCAGGTTTGTATTTTGG
>JBFELW010000185.1:0-4950 GCA_041551995.1 Paenisporosarcina sp. | reverse complement strand
TTGATGCCACAGTTACTATAAATTGATCAACTCGTCTTTCTTTTGTAAAGAAATGCAATAACTCCACACCACCAACGAACCATATATCTTTCCAATTGTCTCTTTCAGCTTTTTTGTAATATCTTCATTTATACATTCAATTAACTCACTTTGAGTGTCGGAGAAGACATAACACTTCTTGTTCTTATATGGAATATCCTCTTTTTCTTTACCCGTTATTCAATCATACATTCTTCTTCCCATTAGAATCGTATTTACCGTATTGTAGAATTCAGAATATCCAGCGTCCCCTTCACACTCTGTATTTAAATCTTGACTGGTTCCATCATTCGTTTTCCTCTTCCTATAATCTTATTTATCGTGGATATTTTATATTTTCGCTGTAAATACTATGCTAATGCATGCTCAGTATGTAAATGGCTCTAAGGAGGAAATTATGAATATCTTAGAATTATCACTTAGACTTTTTATCGCATTTTTAACTTTATTAGTATTAACAAGAATTATGGGAAGAAAAGAAATTGCACAAATGACTTTTTTTAATTTTGTCTCAGGTATCTCAATTGGTACGATTGGTGCTTCGCTGGCAATTGATTCTACCCTCAGTATTAGGAATGGATTAATTGCATTAATAGTTTGGAGTGTTTTTACGATTTCTTTAGGGATTATTGACATAAAAACTAAGAGAATTCGTGAAGTTATAGAGGGACAACCAAAGATACTGATTAAAAACGGGAAAATTATGGAACATACACTTCGGAGCGTACGTCTTGATGTTGACGCTCTAAATGCTCTTCTTAGACAAAAAAATGTATTTTCTATTTTTGAAGTTGACTATGCTATTTTCGAGGTAAGTGGAAAACTATCTGTTATGAAAAAGGAGACTCAACAATTTGTTACGAAGTCAGATATGGGTATACTACAAACTACCCCTCACATCTATCCAATATCTACAGAAGTAATTATGGATGGACGAGTAATATCCGAGAACCTAAAAAAATTAAACCTTACCCATGAATGGTTAGAATTACAATTACAAAATGCAGGAATTAAGTCTATTGCTGCTGTTTTTTATGCTGAAGTAGATAAATATGGCAAGTTATACATTGATCAAAAGAGTGACGAGGAGCTTACCTGACCCCATGTAAAAAAGAACCTAATTTATAGGTCCTTTTTACTGAATCCATTATTGAACTTTTGTTGATTGCGTTATACAAGTCGGACAAGTACCGTAAATCTCCATACGATGTGAATTGACTTGGAAACCTGTAACGTGAGACGCAAGATGTTCCACTTCATCAAGTCCAGGGTAATGAAAATCTACAATTTTTCCACAAGCATCGCAAATGATATGATAATGATCGTTTGTAACAAAATCAAACCTGCTTGAGGAATCACCATAGGTCAACTCTTTTACAAGTCCCGCTTCACGAAACACTCGTAAATTATTATAAACAGTAGCCACACTCATATTAGGAAACTTATCTTCTAATGCTTTATATATATCGTCTGCTGTTGGATGTATCATTGAATGGATGAGAAAATTTAAAATTGCATGACGCTGTGGTGTTATTCGAACTCCAGTAGACTTCAAGGTGTCCAATGCGTCACGTAAATGCATTTCAGTCATCGTCATGCACCTCACTTCATAAAGATTATTAGTTTATAATCGTTATAATTAGTATAAGGAAAATACATGGTCAATGTCAATAATATACCTGTTTAGACAGTGTTTATTCAGCATGGAGCCCCTTTTCTTTTTGTCCTAATTTTAAATTTATGAATCGTGATGCCACAAAAAGAAAATCGGACAAACGATTCAAATAAGCCAATACTTGGGGGGAAACTTCTTCTCCGATTTCTACTGCCACTCGTTCCGCTCTTCTTACAGTCGTTCTCGCAACGTGTAATGCAGCACCAGCAGGATGTCCACCCGGTAAGATAAAGTTAGTCAATGCAGGTAAAACCGCATCCCATTCATCTATCCAGGACTCTAGCTTAACAATTTCATCTGCTTCAAGCTTCCATTTAACTTCTTTTCCCTGAGGCGTAGCTAATTCAGCACCTACATGAAAAAGGGTTGTTTGAATTTGATGAAAGGCTTTTTGAATTTGATCATTTTCTTCAAAAAACTCATTTTGCAAATAACTTAAAGCTAACCCAATCATGGAGTTTGCCTCATCGCAAGTTCCATAGGCTTCTACTAATGGGTCATTTTTAGCAACACGACTACCATAAATTAATGAAGTAGACCCTTTATCGCCTGTCTTGGTATATATTTTCATCTTAATACCCCTTCTCTGTTTCTATGATATTTAAAAAATCACTTTCTTCATTCAACCATGCCTTTAGATTATGTTTAAAAATTTCAATAGCTCTAGGTACATACTCAGACGAGTGACTCGACACATGAGGTGATACAATGACTCCTTCTAGTGTCCAAAATGGATGTTTTTCGCCTATTGGTTCATTTTCATAAACATCTAAGACCGCATAACCAATTTGACGTTCCTCCATAACACGAATTAACTCTTCTTCTTTGATTAAATCTCCTCGTCCTAAGTTCATGAAAATTGCATCCTCTTTCATTTGTACAAAATGATCGTATGTTAACAATCCTCGTGTTTCTTTTGTGCTAGGCAAAACTGAAATCAAAATATCTGCTTCTGGCAGTTTATCAGACAGTTGTTCAAAAGAAATCATTTCATTCATATGAGAAGATGGCTGTCCTGACCGATTACACCCGATGGTATGTACACCGAATCCTTGTAAATGCCTTCCAATCTCTCCACCTATTGCACCTGGACCAAGGATCAGCGCCACTGAACCATATAGTTCTGACGATCCTGATTTTCTATTCCACTCACTCTTCACCTGTTGCTTATAAATCCATGGCAACGAACGCTTAAGTGCTAGAATATGGGCCATAGCAGACTCGGCCATTGGGGTTTTGTGAATTCCCTTAACATTTGTAAGGAAGATACCACGTTCTCCGATTTCCTTTAGCGGCATTTTTTCTAATCCTGCAGATGCTACCATAAGCCACTTTAAAGAGGTTAACAAATTGAGATTTTCTACATTCAAATCTTCTCCATAAGTGACTACTACTTCAGCAGCTTTTAATGCTTTCGCATCTTTCATGGAAGAAAATTCGAATTGTTCTTTAGGAAAATCTTTTCGTAATTCTTCTATTAAATAATCCTTCACAGGAAATGTAAATAAAATATTCATAAATTAGTCCTCAATTAAATCACGTAATGTATGCAGTGCTTCCTCTACATGACCTTTCACTTTTACTTTGCGCCATTCTTTTACAACCGTTCCAGTTGGATCAATTAAAAAAGATGAACGTTCGATTCCCATATATTCTTTACCATACATTTTTTTTAGAACCCAAACTCCATAGGATTCCGAAACGGTGTGGTTATCATCAATTAATAATGAGAAAGGTAAACCATGCTTCTCTATAAATTTCGAGTGTGCTTTTTCATTGTCGGGACTTACTCCTAGTATGACGGCATTTAAATTTGAAAACTCTTCATGTGAATCTCTGAAGTCGCATGCTTCAGTCGTGCACCCCGGAGTTGCATCTTTTGGATAAAAATATAAAAGAACATATTTCTTTCCTGCAAAACCATGTAATGAAATATCTTCCCCTTTCTCATTCTTTAATGTGAAATCAGGTGCTTGTAATCCTTCAAGTGTACTCATATCTATCCCTCCACACATCTGTTTCTTTAATCGTACCTAAGAATGACCATACTTTCAATTTCTTTGGCGTTCTTATGACTTTTTGTCTAGAATAAAGAATGGAAGTAAATGAGCGGAGGAACTATCTAATATGAATAATACACAGTCCGAAAGATTACATGATGAAGCCTTACAGCATATTGTAGGTGGTGTGAATAGTCCATCAAGATCTTATAAAGCAGTAGGTGGCGGTGCTCCAACTGTCATGGAAAGAGCACAAGGAGCTTATTTCTGGGATGTTGATGGAAATAAATATATTGATTACTTAGCAGCTTATGGACCTATCATTACAGGTCATGCCCATCCTCATATAACAAAAGCGATAACAAAAGCAGCTGAAAATGGTGTCTTATTCGGAACACCAACACCTTATGAAGTAAAGTTCGCTAAGATGCTGAAAGAAGCTATTCCTGGCATGGATAAGGTCCGTTTTGTTAATTCCGGAACTGAAGCTGTAATGACAACCATACGTGTGTCCCGTGCATACACTGGACGCACAAAGATTATGAAATTTGCAGGCTGTTATCATGGACATTCTGATTTAGTGTTAGTTGCAGCTGGATCTGGGCCTGCGACACTAGGTATTCCTGATTCTGCGGGAGTTCCCTCATCAATAGCTAAGGAAGTAATCACAATTCCTTTTAATAATCCTCAAGCTTATAAAGAAGCCATGGATAAATGGGGAGAAGAAATTGCTTGCATATTAGTAGAACCAATCGTAGGGAACTTTGGAATTGTTGAACCTTTGGAAGGGTTTCTCCCACTTGTGCATAAGATCGCTAAAGAAAAAGGTGCTTTAATTGTATATGACGAAGTAATTACGGCTTTCCGCTTCCACTATGGTGGTGCACAAGACTTACTTGGATTAACACCAGACTTAACTGCACTCGGCAAAATTATTGGTGGCGGGCTACCTATTGGAGCATACGGTGGGAAGAAAGAAATTATGGAACAAGTTGCGCCATTAGGACCAGCATATCAAGCGGGAACCATGGCTGGGAATCCAGCGTCAATATTAGCTGGCATAGCTTGTTTAGAAGTATTAAAACAACCTGGCATCTATGAAGAAATGGATCGACTAGGTTTCATTTTAGAAGCAGGAATTTTAAAAGCCGCCAAAAAGCACAACGTAACCATTACAATTAATCGCTTAATGGGTGCTTTAACGATTTACTTTACAGATGTCAAAGTAGAAAACTA
>JBFELW010000184.1:0-4979 GCA_041551995.1 Paenisporosarcina sp. | reverse complement strand
TGTTCGTTATGGTGTTATGCATCGAAATACGTTTATTAACTCTCCGCGTGCTTTGAAACCAACTTACCAATTGAAAACTAACCCTCAACTTTTCTTTGCGGGTCAGATGACGGGTGTTGAAGGGTATGTAGAAAGTGCCGGAAGTGGCTTGATTGCTGGTATTAATGCAGCTAAATTAGCTCTTGGTGAAGAAGTTATCACAGTACCGATAGAAACTGCCCTAGGTAGTATGGCTAGGTATATCACGGAAGCTGATCCTAATAATTTTCAACCGATGAATGTGAACTTTGGTCTTTTTCCAGACCTCTCTAGACGATATCGTTCTAAAGAAGAACGTGGTAAAAAACAAGCAGAACGAGCACTCGCAACAATTCAAAATTTTATGAATTCAGTTTCAATATAATTGCCGAAAGCCTCTAATTATTGTTATAATTTAGAGGCTTTTATATATCGCGATTGTATGGTATTAGTTTTACCAAATTACATATTGAAACGTAGTTCTCATGTGAATTTCCCAAATGGTAAAGCAAGTCGGATCGATGCTTTACATTTCGAATGGAGGTGAAGGGCTGATGACTCCTATAGAAGCGTTAAATCAATTTATGAGTTATATACAATTAGAAAAAAATTATTCTGCACATACTGTTAGAGAGTACGAATCGGATATACTGGATTTCTTTCGATTCATTGAAACAGAAGGTGTAAGTACTTTGGATCAAGTTGAGTATATCCATGCCAGATTATACGTAACGAAATTATATGACAATCAACTATCAAGAACTTCAATTTCAAGAAAAATCTCGTCTATTCGTTCATTTTATAAATTTGGTAATAGGGAATATGGTCTGAAAGAAGATGCTTTTCGCTCACTATATCATCCTAAAAAAGAGGAAAGACTTCCTCATTTTTTTTATGAAGAAGAATTGCATGTGTTATTTGCTGCCACTGAAGGTGATGATCACATGTCCATACGAAACAGAGCCATTCTTGAACTTTTATATGCAACTGGGATTCGAGTAAGTGAATTAACTTCTCTTGAAGTAACAGATGTGGACTATAGATTGGGTATTTTGCGCGTAATGGGTAAAGGGAGGAAAGAACGTTATGTTCCTTTTGGACAATTTGCTCAGGATGCAATGGAATACTATATGGATACAGTTCGTCCCAAGCTAATGAAACAAAAGCAACATAATAGTGTACTTACCAATATGCGGGGAGAGCCGTTAACACCAAGAGGGGTTCGCTATCTATTAAATGAAATGGTGAAGAAAGCTTCCCTTCACACAAAAATTTACCCACATATGTTACGGCATACATTTGCTACTCATTTACTAAATAATGGGGCGGACTTAAGAACAGTCCAAGAATTACTGGGTCACGCGCATCTATCATCAACTCAAGTGTATACACATGTTACAAAGGAACACTTAAGAAAAACTTATATGAATGCACATCCACGTGCATAACTAATTGTGAGGTGAACCGCATGGGTGAAATACATGCAACCACGATTTTCGCTATACAACACGATGGAAAATCGGCTATGGCAGGAGACGGACAAGTGACTTTGGGAAACCAAGTAGTCATGAAACATACAGCCAAAAAAGTAAGACGGTTATATAACGGACAAGTACTAGCTGGCTTTGCTGGATCTGTAGCCGATGCTTTCACATTATTTGAGATGTTTGAAGGGAAGCTTATGGAGTATGATGGAAATTTGCAACGTGCTTCTGTAGAGTTAGCCAAACAATGGCGTGGAGATAAAATGCTAAGACGTTTGGAAGCCATGTTACTGGTCATGAATAAGGAAACCTTACTACTTGTTTCAGGAACTGGTGAAGTGATTGAACCTGATGATGGAATTTTAGCAATTGGTTCAGGTGGGAATTTTGCTTTAGCTGCAGGTAGAGCATTAAAGACATACTCTGGAGATAGTATGACGGCAGAACAAATTGCAAAAGCTGCATTGACAACTGCAGCGGATATATGTGTATTTACAAATCATCAAATTATTGTGGAGGCGTTGAATGAATGAGTAAACATCTAACACCAAAACAAATTACTGAACATTTAGATCGTTACATTGTTGGTCAACATGATGCAAAGAAGTCTGTTGCAGTTGCCCTGCGTAATCGATATAGAAGAAGCTTATTATCAGATGAGTTAAAAACCGAAGTTATTCCAAAAAATATTTTAATGATTGGTCCAACAGGTGTCGGGAAAACTGAAATTGCAAGAAGAATTGCTAAGTTAACTAATGCACCTTTCATTAAAGTAGAAGCCACTAAGTTTACTGAAGTTGGATATGTAGGTAGAGACGTTGAGTCAATGGTTAGAGACTTAACAGAAACTTCAATCAGAATTGTAAAAGAAGAGATGATGGAAGAAGTAAAAGATCAAGCGGAAAGACTCGCTAATGATGCAATAGTAAAACTACTAGTTCCATCATTAAAGAAGAAACAAAGTGGTCAAAACCCATTTGAAATGTTATTTGGTGGACAAACTGCAGAGACAGAAGAACCTACAGGTGATGATACTGAAATCAGAATTAAACGATCTCAAATTGCTGAAGATTTAAGAGATGGAAAGTTAGAAGAAGAATGGATTCATGTTGAAGTAACAGAACAATCTCCTTCATTATTTGATGCTTTCCAAGGTTCTGGTATGGAGAATATGGGGCAAAACATGCAAGATGCATTTTCAAATTTAATGCCTAAGAAAAAGAAAAAACGTCGACTACAAGTAAAAGATGCACGACGAGTATTAATTGTAGAAGAAGCAAGTAAGTTAATTGATGCAGAAGAAGTATCGCAAAAAGCAATCAATCGCGCTGAACAGTCAGGTATTATATTTATTGATGAAATTGACAAGATTGCCAGTAAAGGTGGAGCAGCATCATCTGCAGATGTTTCCCGTGAAGGAGTTCAACGTGACATTTTACCGATAGTCGAAGGTTCAACTGTCCAAACAAAGTATGGACCTGTAAAAACAGACTATATGTTGTTCGTTGCAGCGGGGGCTTTTCATACAGCTAAACCTTCGGACTTAATACCTGAACTTCAAGGTAGATTTCCAGTCAGAGTTGAACTTGAGAAATTAACAAAACAAGATTTTGTCCGAATTTTACAAGAACCAGATCACTCATTAATTCGACAATATAAGTCACTACTTGAAACTGAGGGTGTAACTATTGAATTCAGTGAATCTGCTATAGAACGTATCGCTGAAATTGCAACACAAGTAAACCAAGAAACAGACAATATTGGAGCAAGACGTCTACACACGATTTTAGAAAAACTTTTAGAGGAGCTTTCATTTGAAGCATCTGAAATCTCACCTGCACATATCGACATTACACCAACATATGTCGACCAAAAACTAGGGAATATCGTAAAAAACAAAGATTTGTCACAATTTATTCTTTAATTGAAGTTTTATCTATTCCATAAACGATTAAAAACCTTTAGAATATTGAATAAATAGTGGTTTTAAACTACAGGAGGCCAACAATATGAATTTATTAGGTAAAACAAGAAAAATTAACTCGATGCTTCAAGCATCAGCGGGTAAGCCAGTTAACTTTAAAGAGATGTCATCTACACTAAGTAATGTCATTGAATGTAACGTATTTATTGTTAGTCGCAAAGGGAAATTACTTGGACATGAAATTAATCAACAAATTGAAAATGAGCGAATGATTAAAATGATGGAAGAACGACAATTTCCAGAAGAATATACAAAAAACTTATTTAATGTAAACGAAACTTCTTCTAACTTGGATGTTTACAGTGAACATACTGTATTCCCAGTAGAGAACAGAGAGTTATTCAAAGAAGCATTAACAACGATTGTTCCAATTATCGGTGGTGGTGAGCGTTTAGGGACATTAATCCTAGGTCGTTTTAAAGATGAGTTCCATGATGATGATTTAATACTTGGCGAATATGGTGCTACAGTAGTTGGAATGGAAATTCTTCGTGAAAAATCGGAACAAATTGAAGTACAAGCTCGCACAAAAGCTGTTGTTCAAATGGCAATCAATTCATTGTCTTACAGTGAATTAGAAGCAATTGAACACATTTTCGAAGAATTAGATGGTAATGAAGGATTATTAGTTGCTTCTAAGATAGCTGATCGTGTAGGGATTACTCGTTCTGTTATTGTAAATGCTCTCCGTAAGCTTGAAAGTGCAGGCGTTATTGAATCACGTTCTCTAGGAATGAAAGGAACTTATATTAAAGTATTGAATGATAAGTTCTTACATGAATTAGCACAATTGAAACTAAAGTAAGATTTTAATTTCAGACTGTCCAAAAGACATCGAGAGAACGCTCTCTCGATGTCTTTTGTCATTTTGATATAAATTATCTGATAGGACTCTCTTACCTGGTCAGTGAGTAGCTACGGCAAGAAGTTATTTTCTGTTTAAAATTCCAAAATTGTTATTTTACTATTTCTTGATGAACTCCATGATTAAGGAATGACATAAGTCTTGTATATACAGGTTTAGTTCTTCTAAGGTCAGCTCACCAGGACAGCATGAATTACATCGTTCTCTCCACTAAAGAACCTTTAAAAAATCTAAACCACAGAGATTATAAGTCTCTGTGGTTTTTTTAGTTATTCATACGAAACGACAAAATGAACTATTATTCGACAAATAAGTCTTGGGAATGACCGTCTAGTGGGAAAAAGTGTAGAAAAAGCGAAAAAACAGTCATTATGTACTATTAAATAATGTTTAATGTTATAGACACTATATTACAACTTCTTTACAATGATAGAGAAAGTATTGTTAAAATGTAATCTTAAAGGAAATCAATGGGGTGAAAAAATGAGTTTATTTGGTGGAACAATCCAGAACTTAGAAAAAGGACTAGCATATGCGAGTGTAAAACAAAAAGCAATAGCACAAAACATTGCCAATGTCGACACTCCGAATTATAAGTCGAAAGATGTCAGTTTTGAACAAATGTTTT
>JBFELW010000183.1:0-4995 GCA_041551995.1 Paenisporosarcina sp. | reverse complement strand
AATGAGAACCATAATAATAGCGACGATTGGTGGTAAGATTGAAAAAATAGTTCCTGACATAATATAGTTTCCTCCTCCTCATCGGGGTGGTCACAGAAATCGAGTATATATACAAAAAAACTGGCCGTGAACATTCTAGAGAATGTTTGACGAAGCCAGTTTTTACAAGTTGCGAATAGACAAATTGATGTACCCTACTCACGATCTGTAGCTCACCACTTACACGTATTATAACGTATAAATGACAGTATTATTCTTATTTAGAATAACCCCAATGCAATAATGCTTGACGCGCAATCATTACACTTCGGCATAACCTCCTTTTGCATACGGTCTCTGTTGTCATCCTCACGTATGCTACTCATAAGTTTTGCGGCCTCTACTCATCGATATTAATTTTATCAAGCTTTTATATAATATCAAATAGCAGAACTGTTTGCAATAGTTTAATCATGTGAATCTGGTGCATCATCACGACTTTTAATTGGGACTTCTATTGATGGTTGAGTTGCACTATCCCCCCTTGTGTATATTTGGGGTACTTGCCCTTGGACTAATCCCATAGCGACTGGTATTCTTTGCTCAACAGATGTCATTTTGGTTGCTAGAGGTACGATAACTTGCACATTTACTTTAATGTAAATATTCACCTCAACATAAGCATTGTTAATTCCAAATTCTTCTATTTCAGATTCTACATTCGATTTAACGTTACCTATAACATGAAAACGAATTGGTATTTTAGGTCCTAGATTCCCCAGCAAAGGAATATTGGTCGCTTGGCCTAAAGGTACAAAGAACACAATTCCACCTTGGTCCTCCATCGCCTCTGTATCATATTCAATATCATCCAGATACGGTAGGTGCTCAAGGTTACCTTCTTCAGCTTGTTCCAAATGTGTTTGCACCAGATTTTGTGTATCAGCTAATACTCGATTAATAATTTCTGTATTAAATTTCGTTGTGACCATGTTCGATTGATCTGAAGGTACATGTTCAATAATATCATTTACATCTAAAACATTTGAAGTCCTAGAGTTTATTGCCTTACTGATAACGAGAGATGCAATTTTGTTGGATTGAACTTCAGCGTATCGTAAATAAGTGGGGGTTAACCGAACATTAATAACATAAAATAGTAAACTAACTGAAATGACAATAAACAAAAGAATAATTGGCATCAAGTTTCCACTTTTCCAAAGGACAGAACGTTTTGACACTTTCGGTAGTCTCAAAAAAAAATCCTCCTACTTCATCTTACGATGATTAGGAGGATTTTATGTCATCACGAAGTCGTTAAATCCATTTCGACATCAGTAATCAACAAATCTGTTTTCAATAAATTTACTTCATGAGTCGCTTTCAACATTTCACCATTCTGTTCAAATACACGTGCCCATGGCTTATTAGGAGTATTCTTGTTTTGTTTAGAGATAATAGCACGACTACCATCTGATAAAATGACTGTTGTACCATTTGGGTAATGAGCGATGATTTTGGAAAATGCATCCACAACTTTAGCATCGTATAGAGTGCCTTTACCTGCTTCTAAAATCGAAATACCTTGTGATGGAAGCATTTTATTTTTGTAAACACGATTTGAAGTGACTGCATCAAAGACGTCTGCAACGGCAATTATTTTTGCGAAAGGGTGTATTTCAAAGTCAATCAAGCCTCTCGGATATCCACTACCATCCAGTCTTTCGTGATGTTGGAACGCACAATGGGCAACTAAAAGTGAAACAGTATGTAAGTTTCTTAATACGTCAAAACCAAAAGTTGTATGTTTTCTTACTTTTTCAAATTCTTCTTCAGATAACTTTCCTGGCTTAAATAGAATTTCTTGTGGAACTAACATTTTACCCACATCATGAAGAAGAGATCCTAAGGCAATCTGCCGGATTTCGTCGTAAGAATAGTTCATTTCTTTCGCAATAGCTATCGAGTATGTAGTCACCTGGAATGAATGATGATAAACATAATTATCATACAAAAATACATCCCCAAGAACAGTTAAAATATTTTGATCTGCTAATATGTTTTCTAATAATTCATCTATTATTGAATATAACAATTTTGATTGTTGGTCAATAAAATAAGATTCGTTACCCCGTTTCACTTTTTGCAGGGATTTAAATGTTTTTGTAATCTCTGATACGACTCTTTTTCTCACTTCAATTGGCACGCTATCAAAGGACTCAATATCCTTCGACATCTCATCTTTTATGTATATATATGGAATATTCAAGTCTTTTAATCTTAATATGACTTGACCACTCATTTCAATATTTTCTTGCAGTAACGGATGGCCTGCTTCGTTCCATATTGTACGGCCTAAAACCATACCTTCTTTTAGTGATTTAATTGATATTAATCTCATATTTTTCTCCACTTCATACACAAATTACTTGTTTTATGTCAGCTTATTTTACCATACCATATGAGTACATCTCTAATAAAATCAGGCATAAAATACGTTTTTTTGGCCTCTTTTAAAGTAGGGAAAAAATAGCCAAATGTAAACATATCAAGAGTAGCTAAATGTATACTTTTGTCATGATCGACGAGCTGATTGTTAATAAATAAACGATTTCCTTCGATTCTTATATTATGTGCAATCATTTTCCCCATGACCGTACCTCGAAAACCAAGTCCTTTAATTTCTAATTTGGGCCAATCTTGATTTAACGATTGATGATACAAATTTATAAGTTCAGTTGCATTTAGTTCTATCACACATGGATTTATTGGATGGGGGAGCAACTGATGCACATCATAAGATGATATCCACCCACTAGGTAAGTCGCTTAATAATATTCCTGCATTAAAAAGAGCACAATCTGCTTTGCAGTAAGTCATTAAGGCATCACCAAAAAAATCAGCTAACTGTGAATCCTTAAACCATTCTTTCTTTAAAGAGACCTGTTGATGAAAAACTAAGTCCTTCATCTTTTCTTGACCGATTTGTTTTAACTGAGTCACAAAGTTTTCTTCATCTTTTAATTGTACCAAATCATTCGTATCATATATAGTTGCGTTTTTGTAAACAACTTTTTTCATCTTATGATTAAAGTCTATAGATACATGACCTACAAAATTGCCGAATTTTCCTGCCGCAGCTAATAACGTTTCGTTAACTGCTTTCCCCTCGTGTAAAACGTGGTGTGTATGTGCACCAAAAATAACATCAATTTGTGGGAAGAGCCATGCCATTTTTTCATCTTCTTGTAAACCTAAATGAGATAAACAGATAAGTACATCTACTTCCTTTTCAAGTTGTGCAATTGCTTTTTTCAACTCATCAAAAGCAGATGTAATCTCCCAACCAAGCAATTCATAAAGTTTTGTATATTCTGCAGTAACCGCTAAAACACCTATTCTAGTTCCCTCACTGGTCACAAGTTGTGTAAATGGCTTTAACCATTTTGGTCTATCTCCGTTTTTTTCAAGTAAGTTTCCAACAACTACCTCAAATTTGGCATTTTCATACAAACTCGACAGATCTCTATAAGACAACGTAATTCCTTCATTATTCCCAATGGTTACAACATCGTATAATGCGTTGTTTAATAATTCAATGTTCCCTTTTCCAAGAGTCCCTTCAGTAAAAACATGTGACCTGTCAAGGTGGTCACCAATATCGAATGCAAAAACTGCTTCTTGTTCTTCAGAGTGTAACTTCTTTCCAGTGGTAACTAACTCATGAATCCGTGGCCAATGTGTAAAATGACTGTGTAAATCATTTGTATGGTAAAAATGGATTTTCTCAATCATATGGCCAACTCCCTAATCGATTATTCCAGCAATTATTGAACGTATTCTTCGCTTTCATGTAGGATAATGTGGATGCAAGACCAGTAAAAATCATCAAAATGACCGACAGACCCACTACATTTTGTGGTGTTATATCGGTACTTAAATTAAAAGTTCCACCTAGGAGTAGAGTAGCGGGGACTAAAATAACTCCCCCACCAAGTCCTACCAAAGCCCCCATCACATCAGAAAATAATCCTATGATGGCTAAAATAATATACTCCATTACCATTCCCCTTCAAATATATCCATTTGCTTGGGGTTTAATCCCTTATATTCAATATGTAATTTTTCCATAAACTGCAATGCATTTTTGGCAGCATGACCTCCCGAATTATTATTAAATAATACGGTCACTTGTTTAGCTTGAGACTTAAGCGAATGAACAATTTGTTCAATTTCACGAAGCTCTTGATCATTATATTCGTACAAATACCGAACTTCCCTCCATTTTTGATTATTCCCGGGATTTCTCCAACCATGAACATTGCGTCCATGTAATCGTACGAGAACATGTTCTTTTGAGGTAGCAATGGGTATTAAAGGGATACTTCCTTCACCCGCTTGAGGTTCATCACAAACTGAATGAATGAACTCATGTTGCTTCAGTAAATCAATTGTTTTTTCTTTTAACTCAGGATAATACCAAGATTGGTGTCTAAACTCAATAGCAACTGGATATTCCGATAAGTGTTCTTTTACTACTTTTATGTAATCTACATGTTCTTTTTGACAATCAAACCAAGGTGGAAATTGGACCAGAATCATGCTTAGCTTATTCGCTTCTTGTAAAACTTTAATAGACTCTTTATAAAGATTGAACATTTCATCTCTTGACTCAAATGGCAAATCACCACGATTATGACCAGTTATACCTTGATAGGCTTTAACTACAAATTGAAAATTCTTAGGTGTTTCATTAATCCATTTCCTCATGTTTCGTTCAGGCTGAATGGCATAAAAAGCAGCATCTAACTCTACAACAGGAAAATAAGAGTTATAGTCAATCAGCTTTTCATTCCTTCTAGATTCTGTGCTATATAAATCGGGGTGATCTCCCCAACCAGTTAGACCAATATGAATCATCTTCATTCACACTCCATTTGTAAAACATGATACCAATAAGTATATCAATAAAATAGAATAGGCTCTAAGATAAGTCCCTAAAATAAACAAAGGTTT
>JBFELW010000182.1:0-5007 GCA_041551995.1 Paenisporosarcina sp. | reverse complement strand
TTTGTGAGGAGGCTCGGGATGAATCGAATATTTCGATACACCATATTTTATTTATTAATTTTCCTCGTAATAATTGGGATTTTTGGGACGTTTAATAGTGGGAAAAACCCAACCAAAGATATCAATTATGGCGAGTTTCTTACAGCGTTAGAAGGTGGAGAAGTTGAAGAATTCACTTTACAACCAGATCAGGGAGTTTTTGAAGTACGAGGTAAAATGAAGGGTTATAAAGAAGACGAAGAATTCGTTGCTATTACCCCTACCAATAGCTCGGCACTCTTTGAAAGAATCGATAATGCTGCGAAAGCAAATGATGTTAACTTTTTGAAAGCACCTGAAACAAGCGGGTGGGTACAATTCTTTACGGGTCTCATTCCGTTTATCATCATTTTCATCCTTTTCTTCTTCTTATTGAACCAAGCCCAGGGTGGCGGAAATCGTGTCATGAATTTCGGTAAGAGTAAAGCGAAATTATACGATGATAAGAAAAAAGCGAAGTTCGAAGATGTTGCAGGAGCGGATGAGGAAAAACAAGAACTTGTTGAAGTTGTTGATTTCTTAAAAGATCCACGTAAATTTGCTGAAGTTGGCGCACGTATTCCAAAAGGGATATTACTAGTTGGACCTCCAGGTACAGGTAAAACATTATTAGCCCGTGCTGTTGCAGGAGAAGCTGGCGTTCCATTCTTCTCGATCAGTGGTTCTGACTTTGTTGAAATGTTTGTTGGTGTTGGTGCTTCTCGTGTACGTGATCTTTTTGAAAACGCGAAGAAGAATGCACCATGTATCATTTTTATAGATGAAATTGATGCTGTAGGTCGTCAACGTGGAGCGGGTCTTGGTGGTGGTCACGATGAGCGTGAACAAACCTTGAACCAATTACTTGTTGAAATGGATGGGTTTGGAGCGAATGATGGTATTATAATCATTGCAGCAACGAACCGCCCTGATATTCTAGATCCAGCACTTCTTCGTCCAGGACGTTTTGACCGACAAATTACGGTTGGACGCCCAGATGTAAAAGGTCGTGAAGAGGTTCTTCGTGTGCATTCACGAAATAAACCATTCGAAGAATTTGTAGACCTAAAAGCGGTTGCACAACGTACACCAGGTTTCTCTGGGGCTGATTTAGAAAACCTTTTAAATGAAGCAGCGCTTGTAGCGGCTCGTCGTAACAAAAAGAAAATCGATATGTCCGATATTGATGAAGCAACTGACCGTGTCATTGCGGGACCTGCTAAAACAAATAAAGTTATTTCTGCAAAAGAACGTAATATCGTCGCTTGGCACGAAGCTGGGCATGTTGTTATCGGTCTAACATTAGACGATGCAGAAATTGTTCATAAAGTAACAATCGTTCCACGTGGTCAAGCAGGCGGTTATGCTGTCATGCTTCCAAAAGAAGATCGTTATTTCATGACAAAACCAGAATTGCTCGATAAAATTTCTGGCTTGCTTGGAGGACGTGTTGCGGAGGATGTTGTCTTTGGTGAAGTTTCTACTGGAGCTCATAATGACTTCCAACGTGCGACTAGCATTGCTCGAAGCATGGTAACTGAGTACGGAATGAGTGATAAACTTGGACCTATGCAGTTTGGTCAAGCGCAAGGTGGAAATGTATTCTTAGGTCGTGACTTTAACTCTGAACAAAACTATTCTGATGCAATAGCGTATGAAATTGACCAAGAAATGCAAAGTATTATCAAAGAACAATATGTACGCACGAAAGAAATATTGACTGAAAAACGTGAACTACTTGACTTAATTGCTAAAACATTACTTGAAGTAGAAACGCTTGATGCTGGTCAAATTAAACATCTTAAAGAACATGGAACACTTCCTGAACGTAAGTATGTTTCTGTTACAGACGAGAAAAAAGTGGATGAAACTGAATCAGAAACCGATTCGAAAACGGATGAAAATTCAGTTGTACCCGATGTAACAGGTGCGGCAAATGATCCTTCTACTGGTAACCTTCCAAGCGAAGAAACACCTGTGGAACCACCAAAAGGAATTCCAGAAGATCGTAAATAAATAAAACTATTTTTAGCTGATTGACTTCCTATTGTGGAGTCAATCAGCTTTTTTCTGTCCATATACTTATGGTATGATGTCTTCGAGATCATACAAAATTAGCCAAGATAATGAATTAAATTTCATTTTGAGAATGAGATGTTGAAATTGGGAAAAAAAAGAGTAACGATCATGTTACAACTAAATAAGTGAGGTACGAAGATGATACTCGTTTTAGATACAGGGAACACTAATATTGTCCTCGGTGTATATGATAAAAATGTGCTTTTGCATCATTGGCGCATGGAAACAGACCGATACAAAACAGAAGATGAATATGGCATGCAGGTAAAAGCATTGTTTAGTCATGCCGGTATTCACTTTGACCAAATCAACGGCATCATTATTTCATCTGTTGTTCCATCCATCATGTTTTCGTTAGAGAGAATGTGTCAAAAGTATTTCGGTCTTAAACCTTTGGTGGTAGGACCTGGAGTCAAAACTGGATTGAATATAAAATATGAGAATCCCCGTGAAGTTGGTGCAGATCGTATCGTCAATGCGGTGGCTGGAATTACTGAATATGGTCCACCCCTTATCATCGTGGATTTCGGAACAGCCACAACGTACTGTTATATAAATGAAAAAGGCGATTATATGGGCGGTGCAATAGCACCTGGCATAGGTATCTCAACTGAAGCATTATTTGCGAGAGCATCAAAACTCCCTAGAATTGAACTTACTCAACCTAGTCACGTCGTTGGGAAAAATACAGTTTCGGCCATGCAAGCAGGGATTGTATATGGGTATGTTGGTCAAGTCGAAGGAATTGTAAATCGAATGAAAGCGCAGAGTAAGACAGAACCAACTGTTATTGCAACAGGCGGTATGGCAAGTTTAATATCAGCAGAATCTACTGTTATTGATGTGATTGACCCATATTTAACATTAAAAGGGTTACACATTATTTATAATCGAAACCAATGAGAAATGAGGAAACATACATGAGTGATTACTTAGTAAGAGCGTTGGCATTTGACGGGAAGGTCCGTGCATATGCAGTAGAAACAACAAAAACGATTTCAGAAGCTCAACAGAGACATGGTACATGGCCAACTGCTTCTGCTGCACTTGGACGAGCCATGACAGCTGGTGTCATAATGGGTGCTATGTTAAAAGGTGATGATAAGTTGACGGTTAAGATCGAAGGAAAAGGACCAATAGGTGCCATAATTGTAGATAGTAATTCAAAAGGGGAAGTTCGTGGATATGTGTCTAACCCTCAAACTCATTTTGATTTAAATGAACATGGCAAGTTAGATGTACGTCGTGCGGTGGGTACAGATGGTATGTTAACCATTGTGAAAGACCTCGGAATGCGAGACTTTTTCACAGGACAAGTCCCGCTTGTTTCAGGTGAACTTGGAGAGGACTTTACCTATTATTTCGCAGCATCTGAACAGGTGCCTTCTTCGGTGGGGTTAGGGGTCTTAGTGAATCCTGATAACACGATTTTAGCGTCAGGCGGTTTTATCATCCAATTAATGCCGGGAATTGAAGATGAAACGATTACAATTATCGAACAGAAGCTCAGTCAAATGGAGCCAGTTTCAAAGCTTATTGCTAGAGGTTTATCACCTGAAGAGTTGTTACATGAAATTTTAGGTGAAGAGAATGTTCAAGTTCTTGATCAAATGCCTGTAGAGTTTGAATGTAACTGTTCAAAAGATCGTTTTGGAACTGCTGTATTGTGTCTTGGGGAATCAGAAATTCGTGAAATGATAGAAGATGAAGGACAAGCTGAGGCGCAATGTCATTTCTGTATGGAAACATACCATTACTCACAACAAGAATTGGAATCTTTTATCGATGAAATCAACGCATAGAAGAGAACGTCGACCTGTAGATGACCGCACGCAGAAAAAAACATTGAAAACAAAACCAATATTATTGATACTCGCGCTATTACTAGCAGGAAACGTATTATGGTTCATTGCCTGGTTAATTCCGAATGGAACTTCTGGTGGCAAAGAAGAGGTTGCTTCCGTTAGTGCAGAAGAGATTACGAGAGAAGATTGGCTTGTTGCCTTAGAAGAGCAATACGGGAAAGAAACGCTTCTTGAACTGGTGAATGCAAAAGTGATGGAAACGGCTGCTCAAAAATATAAAATTGATGTGAGTGATCAAGAAATCAATCTTGAATTAGCGTTGATACGGTCAGCGCAAGATTCAACAGATATGTCCCTTCAGTCTTTAAATACACAACGAAAGAAAATCCGTTCACAACTTATTTTAGATAAGGTATTAACAAAAGATGTTGTGATAGAAGACGGGAAAATTGAAGCATTCTACAATGAAAATAAAGCGCTCTATAACATACCAACCACCTATCGGACGAGTATTATAGTGGTCCCTTCTGAAGAAGATGCAAATGAAACCATTAAAGAATTAAAAAATGGTTCTTCATTTGATGTCCTAGCGAGAGAACGTTCAATAGACAATTCATCAGCTAGTTTAGGAGGAGATATTGGCTATGTAACGGCCAATCAAGAAAATATGGATCTTGCAATCGTTCAAGCAGCTACTGAGTTAAAAGCGAATAAGTGGAGTGGACCTATATTACTGTCAGATGGACGCTTTGGTGTTGTGTATGTACAAGATGTGGCAAAGAGGCAATCGTTTAAATATGAAGAAGTAAAAGATCATATTAAACGTGAATTAGCCCTCGAACAATTACCCCAATCGGTATCGCCTGAAGCATTCTGGAAAGAGTTTGATACTGAATGGTTTTATAGTGAGTAACATATACATAATTTAATGGCCAACTTTTCGTTTGTACTGGGGAAGGGAGAATCCATTTTTAATCCTAAATAATTGGATTGAAGCCTTTTAGGGCGGATTATTAAGAACTGCTTCTGTTTGACATGGACTAGGAATAATTGGTAAGATGAAATTAAATAAAACCTATAAAACTACTAGGGATTAGGAGTGAGA
>JBFELW010000181.1:0-5013 GCA_041551995.1 Paenisporosarcina sp. | reverse complement strand
ACTTTTATAACATCACCAAAGGTTTATTTACACCATGTATAGTAAATAAATCTAAATTTTTGTCCATTCATTTCAAATTCTTCATCACTAGTTTCTACATATGTAAATCCGTTTTTTTCTAAAACTTTTTGAGACGCTATGTTTGCTGTCGTAGTCTGTGCCTTGAGTGTCGTTATGTTATTGCAACTTAAGTTCTCCAATAACAAGTTTAGCGCTTTACCAGCAATACCTTGCCCCGTGTATGCTTGTCCTATTCGATATCCAATATGTCCTACGCCTTGTGCTTCATCCATATCCACTAAGTTCATTCTTCCAAGTATGGATCCTCTTTTGTCCTTGATTAAATAAAAAAGTGAGATTCCTTGGGTTTGTTCATCCAGTAAGGTGTCATGTCTTTCTTTAAATATCTTGAAATTATAATAATCATCTCCACGGGTTGATACCATTTCCTCAAAGAACACTCTATTTTCCATTTCGAAATCAAATAACTTATTAGCATCTGTAGCCCGTAATTTTACAATTGAAATATCCATAATCAAAACAAAACCACCGTTTTTGTTTTAAATTATAACCTGATCACAAGAAATTTGTACCAAATATTGATAGCGTGCTTCGATTGCTAGACATATCTAATAATGTAAAAACTATCATGAAATGTAACAACGAGATTACAATTCGACGTTATTAAGGGTTATTGGTTTAACTTTTCAAGAATGTTCGTTAAGATGCAAAATAGGTAATAGGAAAAGAGTATGAAAGATTGAAAGGGGTCTACACCATTGAATTTCAAAAAATTATACCTTCCATTTGCAGCAGGTGCACTAGCGTTAAGTTTAGCTGCTTGTAGTGAGGAAGAAGATAAAGCCACAAAAGAAGCACCACAAGGAGAAACAAAAGAAGAAGGTAAACCAGACGAGCAAGCCGCTGCCTTAGAGATGCAGGAGAAATTAGCTGAACAACAGGTGGACGATAGCAAGGTAGTTGCTATTGTAAATGGTCAAGAATTAACAGGTGAGGAATATAATGCGGCTTTGACTTCAGTTCAAGGCCAGATGCAACAAGCGGGTCAAGATTCAACTAGTGAGAAAGTCGCTGAACAAATCAAAGTGCAAACACTTGATAGACTAGTTAATCAAGCTTTGATTCTTCAAAAAGCAGAAGAAACTGATATAAAAGCATCGGAAGCTGAAGTTGATGAGAGATATGCAACACTAGAAGAACAATACGGTGGAGAAGAAGCTATGAAAACAGCATTAGAAGCGCAAGGTATGGAACTCAATACATTGAAAGCGGATATTGCTGATTCTATCCTTTTTGAAAAATATCAAGATAAAGTCGTACCTGCTGATGAAGTAACTGATGAAGAGATTAAAGCATACTATGACCAAGTTGCTGCTCAATCAAAAGAAGCAGACCAGGAACTTCCTCCATTGGAAGAAGTAAGTGAAGAAATAGCAGGAATTCTTAAAGAAGAACAACAACAAGAAAAATTGATTGCCCACGTGGAAGAGTTAAAAGCAGATGCAAAGATCGAGTTGAAGATTTAAAATATAAGTAGGATGTAGAGAATAGACTTTCTGTCATTCAATATAAAATAAAAGAATCCATCAGCGAAGTTGTGATGGATTCTTTTGCTGTAGTTGGACATAAACAATAGACAATAAAATAAAGAATACTTAAATGACGTGGTGTGACATGTTATGATGAATCAAATAAGTTAACCAATTAGGTATTTCAGTTAACTTAAATATATTCGTATCTGTCGAACTGGGGGAGAATTATGTATAAGTTGCGAGGTCATCATCTTTTTTGCCTTTTGGGCTACCGAGGAATGGGTTATTCGGAAGAATATGTGGAAAATATGACGGTTTTGCATCAAACCTTAAGAGATAATCCCCAGACGCGAATTCTTCTGGTAAAGGGTCCAGATCAGTTGTGTGAGAAGTATCCTAACTCTGGTAAATACCACTGTCAAGACGATAATATTTATGAAAGAGATGCTGCTATTTTAAACAAAATGGGGCTTAAAATCGGACAAATTCTGAATTGGGAGGACATTGTTTCGCACATTCAAAAATATGTGGTTCCTTCTGATATTCAAGATGTATGTGAAACTTGTTCTTGGCGGTCATATGGAGTTTGTGAAGAAGGTGTTCAAGAAGTTCTTGAAGGGAAGGGCTTAAGGAAACTTTAAGACCTTCCGCATTATGTAGGTCCACAAGTAGTAAACCATTAATAAATAGGAATACAATTTGTGTTCGTATTCACTTAATAACACATACAGATTACATTTTTAATGAAAAACGACTATCAAATTATACAATTTGATAGTCGTTTTGTTATATAGTTTTATTTAACAATAAATTGTCCCATCATCCCTGAATCCTCATGTTCAAGAATATGACAGTGGTACATAAAGACTCCAGGCTTAGTGAAGGTTGCAATTACCCTAACTTTTTCCCCAGGGTACACAAGTATCGTGTCTTTCCAACCAGTTTCATTTGCTGGAGGAGGATTTCCATCACGGTCTAGAACTTGAAATTGAATACCATGTGCATGGAATGGGTGGGCCATAGCACCATTACCCATCATTCCGCTGCTTTCGTTCGAAATCTCCCAAATTTCTGTATCATATAGTTTCAGTTCTTCGTCAATTCTATCCATATCCATTTGCTTACCGTTGATGTTTACATTACGGCCCGTACCTTGCATAACAAATTCTCTTGTTCTTACAGCCTTTTCAGGATCTATTTTTTGAATCTCTGCTAAGGAGTCTAGAGTAGGGAATTCCTTTGTTTCCTTGTCTGTCACTACAAATTTCATAAACGATGTTTCTTGGTCAAAAAGTTGAACAGTATCTCCACTTTTAAAATCAGTGAAATCAACGATAATCTCTGCTCTTTCTGCAGAACTTAAGACGAGTTTTGTCATTTCAACAGGTTTTTCAAGAAGACCACCATCACTGCCTATTTGGTGAAATTTTTGATCGTTACTCATCTTGAATTCATAGATTCTTGCGTTTGACCCATTCAATAAACGTAAACGTACTTTGCCTTTTGGTACCTCGAGATATGGATTAATAGCCCCGTTTACTAGAATGGTGTTCCCCATTATTCCCATCATAATGTCATGCATATCTAAATCATATTTCGCTTTTCCATCTGCACTAAGATCTCTATCCTGAATAATTAATGGAATGTCATTGATACCGTAGTCTTTAGGAATATTGAGACTGTCTGAAACCTCATCATCAATATAAAATAATCCTGCAAGACCTTTGTATACATGTTCACCAGTTTTATGAAGCAGATGTGGGTGATACCAGAGTGTTGCTGCTGGCTGATCGATTTTGAACTGTGGGTTCCAAGTTGAACCTGGTTGGATGCCTGAGTGCGGACCACCGTCTTGTTCACCGTCCACTTCAAGACCGTGCCAATGAACAGTTGTGGCTTCATCCAGCTCATTTTCAACCATAATCGATACATCCTCACCTTTACTAACACGGATAACCGGACCTAGATAATCTCCATTGTAACCATATGTTTCTGTTTCTTTCCCTTTCAAAAACTCCATTGAAGACTTCTGAGCCGTTAGGGTGAATTCCGCTTTCCCAGGATCGGGGTTATTGTCTTTTAGAAGAGGGGGAATGGGTAATGGATTTTCTTCAGTGTTCTGTCCGTTAGTAAAGGACCCACTTATTGCAGAACTAGGAGTATTTCCGCTCATGTTCATGAAAATCCAAACGACTATAATGATAAAAACAGCTAAAACAGCTGTAATAATAATTCCTTTTTTCATATTTCCACCTCTCAAGTATGCATACTTTCGGTGTATTCTTTTGAATACCCTATACCCTATATTATAAGGGGAATCTAATTGAAGCAAATGAAAGGCTTTAACGAGATATGGTCACCTGTTTCATATATCTAGGTTGATACTTTATTCTATGGAGTTTAAGAATATGTAGCATTCTTAATTAATAGAGTAAGCAACAACTAACCTATGCACTTTTCAGTCTAGATTAAACATATCGATCTGTTTTTATCCAAGACTTTAGTTGACTCCGATCAGGGTAGGTCTCTTCATAATGCTTATGTTGTTCCAAAAAGACTAATCCTACTTTCGTTAATCGAGCGTTTTTAATCGAATACCAATATTTATCTCCAACCCTTAAAACACGCTCTACATGTCCCATATTTTCTAGAAGTTTAATAAGGTTTTCAAATTCAACGTCTGTAATTCCATAATCACTCCCAGTAGGGATAAAATCTTTTATATCGATTTCTCTTAAAATACTGTAACCTATTTTCATTATTAAGACCTCGTCTAAAATATATTTCCTATAATTGTAAAATGCAGACTTTCACTAATCAACTGATTTTATAAAATCTCATAAAGTATATATGAACGCAAAAAAAATTCAGCATCTAAGGCTGAATTTTTTATCTAACAATACTTATGCATATCACTTTTTTGTTATTGCTTAAAGATAACCATTGATTCTTGATTTATCTTCTTCGATTATTTCATTTTCCAACCCTTGTACAGCATCTTTACGTCGTTCGTTTTTCTCCTTGATAGCAGTAAGTTCTTTTCCATCTGCAAGTGCCATTGCTTCTTCTGTAGCTTCCATATTACCGATGGTTTTCTTAAGTCTTTCTTTATTATCTGCTGAGTCATTCGGAATTGGACGAATATTAGACATGACAAGTTCCTCCTTCTTTTAATAAAGTACTTCTTGCTATAGCTTCCCCAAGTTTGTAAATACTATTTATTAAGAACATGACGTTTTGTAGGTCACGCAATGACAAAAAAAGGTGAGGGAAAGTAAACAAGCTACTTTTCCCTCACCTTATATATTTTATATTGTTTCTGGAATTAAATGGTGGACTGTTATTTCGGGGCGGCTTCCAAAACGGATATTGACCCCAGTTTGTCCTAATCCTTCACTGATATAGAAAGGTTTACCTTCGTGATTATGCAATCCTTTAATCATATTCAAGCGTACGAGTT
>JBFELW010000180.1:0-5033 GCA_041551995.1 Paenisporosarcina sp. | reverse complement strand
TAGTAAATCGATATTCCTTTCTTGCTATCTCTTTCAACTAAAACCCTATTTAAAAGAATGAAACCACCAAATGGTATGAAACCTTCATTAATTATGGCATTCATTAACTACCATTGTTTAAATTAACGCAGCAAAAGGATAGATTCATGGATATCTTTTCGATATTTATAAAAATAGCCTACACATGGTTGTCGTATACGGTAGTTTTAGTCAATAAATTTAAAGATTAAAATAACTAAGGATTAGATGGCGTTGTTAAATATACAATCAAAATTATTGTTTAATCTCCATTAATGATGGTTAAATAATGATATCGATTGGAATAGAGGAAGTGTGTATATGAGTAAGGTCAAATTAGGGATAAAAGAAAACTACGGACAAATTTTACTATTGGTTGTCGCGAATGTCTTCGTAGGATCAATGGTCGGAATTGAAAGAACGGTTTTGCCTCTATTAGGTGAAGAACAGTTTGGCATTGCTTCAGCAAGTGCGGCATTATCATTTATTATCAGTTTTGGATTTTCGAAAGCAATCGTCAATTACTTTGCTGGACATATTTCGGATCGGTATGGACGAAAACATGTCTTGATTTTCGGTTGGATGATTGGATTATTTGTGCCAATTCTCATTATTTTTGCACACGCGTGGTGGGTAATCGTCGTGGCAAATATATTACTCGGAATCAATCAAGGATTAACATGGTCAATGACCGTGAATATGAAAATAGATATTGCGAAATCAAGTCAACGTGGAACCGTAGTGGGATTAAATGAGTTTGCAGGCTACTCAGGAGTGGCTTTAATGGCCATGTTATCAGGTTTTGTAGCCACTAGTTACTCATTGAGACCTGAACCATTTTATATCGGTATCGGGATCGTGATAGTAGGGGTTTTGTTATCCATTTTTATTCGCGACACCTCAGAGCATCTGAAAGTACATGCGGAAGCAGCTTCTTCAAATCAAGACGGAGGAAGTTCGCCGGAGAGTGTTTTTAAAGAAACGACATGGAAAAACCGTAATCTATCCAGTATTAGTTTTGCAGGTCTTGCGACTAATTTAAAAGACGGTATGGCATGGGGCTTATTTCCAATGTACTTTACCGCAATGGGTTTAACCATTAGTGAAATTGGAGTGATTGTCGCACTTTACCCAGCAGCATGGGGGTTCTTCCAGTTGTTTACGGGAGTTTGGAGTGACAAAGTAGGACGCAAGCAACTCATCGTATATGGAATGTGGATCCAAGCTGCAGCTCTTTGGCTCATTTTACTTGTGGATTCATATCCGTTTTGGATAGTGGGTGCCATTGTGTTAGGGCTAGGCACAGCCATGGTGTATCCAACGTTGCAAGCGGCGGTTAGTGATGTGGCGGCTCCAAGCTGGCGGGCTTCTTCAATGGGGGTATATCGTTTTTGGCGTGATAGTGGATATGCGTTCGGAGCAATATTAGCAGGTATTATTGCAGACTGGTTAGGTGTCACATGGGCAATTGGCCTTGTAGCCATTGTTCCGTTATTAGCAGGTTTGAATGCTAAATTACGCTTGGAAGAGACGTTAAGTAAAAAAAGTTAAAATACTTTAGAGCCACTTCTCGAGTGAGGGGGCTCTAAAAATGGTGTTCTAATGGTTGTTCATAGTTAACTTCAACTACTCGCTTTCCTTTTCTCTACGTTCATTCTCAACTCTTTCATCTACAATGCCATCAAGTAAAATAAATGCGCCAATTAATATAAAAACTATACTTAATAAATAAGGTACCCAACCCTTCACCCGGGTTAATGTAGAAACGAAGTCTCCTTGAAATTGTGGAGAATGAAATGCAATAGCTACATGCATGAGGCCAAATAAAATGATTCCTGAAAGAAATAAAAGTGAACCAAAGTGTTGTACTCTCTTCATTAAATCACTCCTGGATTGTTATTTGAAATTGTGGTTAGTTCGGCATTATAAAAATGCCCCTTTAGATAATTAAATCCAAAGGGGGAAATACCGTGACTCTATGTAAAAGCGAAAGCTTCCCATTTGCACTTGGTTTTTCTGATGTTACTATATGTTATCTAACAATGGTAACCGGGCACGGGGCCTCGTGAAGAACGCCATAACTCACGCTGCCTAATACGACTCCAGCAACTGCTCCCAACCCACGGTAGCCCATCACAATTAATCCTGCTTTTGCTTCCGTTGCTTCTTGACAAATCTCAACTTTCGGCAAGCCTACACGTATCTTTACTTGATATGGTACTCCTGCCTCTTCAACGATTGCTTTTACTTTCTCTAATGCTTCGTCAGCTAACATCTGGGTGTATTCCTCTACATCCTTTTTGTTAAAGAATTTTTTTACATTTGGTGAAGCGAAGTTAGGCTGTACATTTAATAAAATTATTTCCCCATTTGTTTTTTTGGCCAAATCAATGGCATACTGAAGTGCTTTAATTGAACTATTGGAGCCATCTGTCGGAACAACAATAACATTACTCATCTCATCACTCCTTATCTGTCTTCATTATAAGTTAAAGTGTACACTTTCGTCTATGCTTTCAAATATGGGGTCTGACCTTCGAAGATTTGCTACAATCACTTCTAAATTCTTTGCCTATTTAATTTACAATTCTTACAGATGACAAAGAGCAGGCTTAGTAAACCACTTCTTTTAAATATGTATCTAGTTGATCGAACGTATTTGCAAATGCTTCTTTTATTCCTTCATGTTCTCTTTTAAACGTATCGAGTTCTTCCTCACTTATGGTCACCGGCATTCCTTGGATAGTTAAAGTGGTTCTTCCATCAATTTCGGACTTTAAAGTTAGTGTATTCATAATTTCAAGAGGCCAACTTGAATAGAATGGAGCTCGAACAGTTAGAGCGTTGTCGTCTGAAAAAGAATTGATGAATACGAGTTTAGTTGGCTTTACAACTTCCTGGTAGACAAACTTTCCCCACATTTCCTGACCCTCAGAAGAGGTTTGTTTGTATAGGAGGATACCATTTGGACGCAAATCGATACGTGCAATATCCATCATGAAACCATTTGGTGCCCACCAGCGTTTTAGATGATTCGAATCGGTCCACATGCGAAAAAGAGTTTCAATTGGTGCGTTAAATATTCGCGTGATTTTTAGTTCATATTGCATGGCAGTGGTAATTCCTCCTAAATTATAATATATATGCTATTTCGACATCTCACATAAAAAATCCTTTTGTAAAGAATCAAGTATAGTAATTCAACTTTCACGCATTTCCCCTAATATGAATATCCCTTGGTAGATGGTGTGCATATGATAATACAATGTAAGGGATAAGGGGGTTAAATTAAGGTGGGACTATTTATTAACAATGATAAACATCCAGATGTTTATAAGAATCGTGACCAAATAACTGAAACGAACCAAATCGTTTTTAAAAAGGATCATGTGTCAGAGTTGTTAGAAAAACAACATATAGCAAACGAAATTTTACAGCAATCCATCAATGAAATGAAAGATCATCTCGATAAACACGCGAAAAAACAAGCTTATCATTTGAAGTATTTTGGGAATAAATTATATGAAATAAATAGAGTGAGTAAGAAACAAGCAAGAGCCGAGAGTCATGTAATGGACTGGTTAGAAAAACTGGATGAAAAAAACACGAAACTTCAAGTGAGCTTTGATAAAGATTTAATCGTAAAGAATGATCTTACGGAGTCTATTCATAACTTGAATCATTCCAATCAAGACATCGTGAAACGGTTAGATAATCTAGGTGTGGCAAATGAACACATAAGTCTAAAAGTGAATGAACAACTCGATTTACAGAAGCAGATGTCACAGCAAATTACTGAGCAGGAAGATAAGCAGGTGGATGTAGAACAAAGATTAGAAAACCAAGAAGCTTTGTCTGAGAAAGTCATAAGACAAATTGATCATTTTCGATCAATTCTATTTGAACGAACGAATTATTTAGCAGAGAAAATAGATACGAGTTATAGCTATACAACATCTTATTTCACCAAAATAATGAATGGCAACGAACACCTGAAGACGCGCTTAATAAACCAAAAACAAAAAGAGAATCAAAAAAGTTCGGAGTAAGAACAATTAAGAACACTGCTTTCGTGGCAGTGTTTTTAAAATGAGTAAATATGTAAATTCCTTTAAGAAGCAGGTATAGTTGAATATAAATACTATTTAAAAATAAAGGGAATGGTGTTGTAGATGATCTCTAATTTAAACAAGATGGTTGTAGTTGTTAAAGGAGTTATTTTATATGAAGGTAAAGTATTAATTGTTCAAAGAGCTACTCATGATGAAGTCGGCAGAGGAACATGGGAGTGTGTGGGAGGTAAAGTAGACTTTGGAGAAGAGTTGGAACAAGCTCTTGTCCGTGAAATTCAAGAGGAAGTCGGGTTAACGGTTATAGTGGAGAGGATAATGTATGCTACTACTTTTAAGACGGACCCAAGCCGACAAGTTGTACTCTTAACATACTTATGTAGAAGTGAAAGTAATTCTGTTATTCTGTCGTTAGAACATAGCGATTTCCATTGGGCCACTAAAGAAGAGTTAAGGTTAAGACTGCCTCTAGAAATAATCAACGAATTTGAAAGGCATTCTGTGTTTGAATGGGACCAATTAAAATAATACATATTAAAAAATGAGACCTAAATGTTAAGGTCTCATTTTTGATTAAGGTGTTCACATCTTTATTCTACATAATCGTTTCGAACGGCATCGATGGATTCTCCAAGGGTAACTTCTTTGTTAATGCCACCTATTGATGTGACATGTAAGGAATCAACGTCCTCATCCATTCCCACTTCATCTTCATCATCATATAAATCATTGATATTTGAAAAATCACCGGTGAAATCGGCTGGTGTTTCAGAAGTTCCGTATTGAGCAACCTCTTGAAAGCTATCTTCATAATTTCTATTGTCTTCTCCTTCACGACGACCGGCAAAGGAGTTATCGACCGCTGGATGAAGCACGTCCTCTTCAGAAGGTCGATCATTAGGAATGTGATTAGCTGCATGGTCTACGCAACGCGTAGTATAGGGT
>JBFELW010000179.1:0-5068 GCA_041551995.1 Paenisporosarcina sp. | reverse complement strand
TTAATCAAGTCCATACTATTAAGAGGTAACTTTGTGTTCGTTTTCAGCAATTACTACTTACCTCTTTTTCTTCTACCGTATGATTCCATATATGCATTCTTACGAAAAAGTAAGATCTTGTCATTAGAACATTCGATTCCCTCTGGTAATATGGTGGGGTCGAAAATATAAAAGAAATAGCGGGTCTGTCACCAGACTATTTAGAAACCGAACTAGATACCCGACTTGAAAATAAAGAAGTGAAGTTTCGTTAGCAAATTGTAATTGGAGAACCAGGTGATGTGACAGACGACCCGACTAGGGAATGGCCTAAAGAACGTAAACGGATTGATGCGGGTGTACTAAGCTAAAGTTTCAATACCCGCTTCTGGTTCCCATTCAAATTTCACTGGCGTCCGTATGCCTTCTTCATTAACTAAGTAAAAGGCATGCATGGCATAGTAACGTCCTGTAGCATAACTCTTAACATGCTTTAACTTTCGAATCATTTGAAATGCCGCACGACTTTCGGGGTATTTCGCAAATAGTTTTATCATATCTTTAAAGCGGGGCTTCCCCTCTTTGAATGAATTCACTGTGTTTAAAATTTCAAGAAGTGTATTTGGAGACTTCGTGACGAATATAGGCATGGTGATACTGACTAAATTCGCAATTTCTTTTGAAGGTAAATGAAATTGTACCGACATCCCTTTGACAACTGATAAAACATCAAGTGTTCTAGGATTAGGAGAAATATTGGAAAACCGAGCGATTACATCTACTTGTTTATTTGTTAAGTGAGCAGCATTAGTAAAAGGAACCGCTTCTCCTGTTGGTTTAAATATTCCTTCATAAAAAGTTCCTTTTGCATGAGCACGTCGATAGCCAGGGTGCGTTCCCGCTATTTCTTCCATCCGATTAACCGTACGACTTGCCAACGATTCAGATTTATTTTTATCCACAGCAGTGTTCCTCCTTCTAAAAACCTCTTTACTTTTTGGTTGTATACCTTTAATACGTGTACAATAAGATTAGACTCTCTCTAATAGAGTACCCTGCAACTAAGCGTATTAACTAAAAATAAAGGTGGAATAACAAATGACCAATCAAGAACAAACAAATTTACCTCCAAAAACCTGCACAATTGAACGATTAATAACGAAGGAATCAGATATCGAAAAAGTATTACAAGGCGAAAAAACAGCTACAAGACGGAACGGCCGTTATGCAGATGTTGGTGAAATTATGGAATTAAAAGGCCATTCATACACAGTAGACCAAGTATACATACAATCTCTTGGGGACCTAACTGATGAACATGCCAAACAAGAAGGTTTTGAGTCAGTAGAAGCATATAAACAATCTATTTTGTCTTATCATCCGGGTATGCCTTGGTTACCTACGATGACTGTATGGGTTCATGAATTCAGTCCAGCGAAAGTTTAAAAAACATGAATAACCTATATCTAGGACTAATATTCATTCATGTTATTAGTGCAGTAGTATCGATTGGCCCTTTATTTGTTTTATTTTCTGTATTACACAAAATGAGACATGCAGACCCCATTACTGAAAAGGCCTATATATCCGTATTTCGTTCCGTGGTCCGACTCATCAAACATGCAGGTCATGTTCTAGTCGGATCTGGTGTTTTACTCGTTTATCTTGGTCCATGGAGCTGGTTAACACCTTGGATTGTCATGACAATTGCGTTAATGGTGATCTCTATCTTTTTCCTTGCACGTGCTTTTTCACCTACTTTATTAAAATTTGAGGATTCCACCACTAACAAGCAGCTATTAATTAATCAGTTACATAAATCAACATGGATTTACATAACCTTACTTGCATTGATGCTTGGACTGATGGTTATCAAACCTAGTTTGTGGTAAAAATAAAAAAGATGTCACAAACGGTGACATAAAAACGAAAAGAGGAGAATAACTATGAGTGCACCCCAAGAACTAGATGGAGCAAAAGTAATTAAGCAGACTAAAAATGACTCATCAGAGAGAATAGGCGTCATGTTCTTTGAAGAAAAAGACAGATCCACAATTGAGATATCAATCACTGGATTAGCAATCGTCGAGTATGAAGAAGAAAATGGGTTCTACCTTTTTATGTGTGACCAGAATTGGGTAGTCCAAGATGACTTTCTGTTAAACACTGTAGAAGAAGCAATGGAGTGGGCTGAAAAGAGTTTCGATGTAAGTGAAAAGGATTGGATTTAACTTCATTCATGAAATAGAACACCGTTTAACAATACCTATATTTTGCAATCAAATCCTTCGCCCTTGGTTAAAATGGACTTCTTTGGGTATATATAGAAGAGAACAAATATTAGCGGAGGTGTTCCATCAATGGCAGAACAAACAAGGTCAATTATTCAACAATCGTTAGATGCTTTAATGGACAATGCATATTTTTTACCTGATTTAAAAGATGGCATGCGAAAAAGAGCTTTCACTTCATTAAACGCTATTCTTTCAACACCTAATCAAGTACATAAATCCTATCTTCGTATGCCTTTAGAAACTGGAGAAGTGGTTAGGATACCATCCTACCGTGTTCATCACAATGATGCCCTAGGACCTTACAAAGGCGGGATTCGTTTTCATGAATCTGTAAATGAAGAGGAGGTAACAATCTTAGCCTCTCTGATGACGTTAAAGAACTCCCTTCATAATGTTCCATTTGGAGGCGGTAAGGGTGGAATAGCCATTAATCCAAAGGCATTCTCTGAAAAAGAATTACATCAAATTTGCGTTAAATATGTACGTTATTTTAACAATGTCCTTGGACCTGATAAGGATATTCCAGCACCTGACGTTGGCTCTGGTGAACGGGAGATGGACTGGATGATGGCTGAATATAAAAAGATCAATCCTGGACAGCAATACCTTGGGAGCTTTACTGGGAAAAGCGTAGCAAATGGTGGTTCTTTAGGACGCCGAGAAGCTACCGGTAAAGGAGTTTACTTTACCTTCCGTTATTTATTGCATGACTATTTAAATGAAAATCAGCCTACATTAGCTGCTTCGAGTAATCCGTTCGCGAAAACGGCTCTTGAGTATGTGAATCGCCCTCTTAATGTAGCTGTTCAAGGATTCGGAAATGTTGGTTCGGTTACAGCATTAGAAGCCGCTCAATGTACACGCATTCAAAATAAAGTAGTTGCAGTAAGTGATCGCAATGTAACGCTTTACAACCAAGTTGGTCTTGATATACCTGCTCTTATTCAATTTACAAATAAGAACAGAGGAGAATTACCAACCACCGATGAACAACTGGAGTCGGAAGGTATTATCGCTTCAATTCTACCTCGTGAGAATATATTAACCATGCAAGTAGATGTTTTATTCCTTGCAGCCCTTGAAAATCAATTACATGATGGGAATAAAGCCGATGTAAAAGCTCGTATTATTGTAGAAGGAGCAAATGCACCCACAACCCAAGAAGCTGATAACTATTTAAGCGAAAAAGGTGTGGTCATTATCCCTGACATTCTTGCTAATGCTGGAGGGGTTATTGTCTCTTATCTAGAATGGCTTCAAGGACGTGAAACACAATTCTTCAGTGAAGAAGAGGTTCATACGCAATTAATTGCTCAGATGAAGCATACGATGGATACCATTTTACCTCAGTATTTTGGTGATCCATTCCCACTGCGTCAAAACTGCTTCATTCATTCGGTAACACGTCTATCTACCGTGCTATATCGTCAAGGAAAACTATATTAAATTTTCATCTTAAAAAGGCATCGAGTGCACCCTCTCTCGATGCCTTTTGTTATTTTAATATGAATAAGGTGATTTCCGTTCCAGACGCTTGCTTTCCAGTGCCCCGCCCCCAGAAAGCGTCTAACCGCTGTAAAAGTCTAACCAAACTGCTTCTTTTATCATTTCTTATAAAATTAAGCTATGTTAAAGTTAATGGTTGATTTTTCCCTGTCTTTTTTTTACTAAAGCACCCGTTAGCCATCCATGAAGCGCAAAAACAGCGCTTCACCACAGAGAATGAAAATGGTGGAAAATTGTCGATACTGATTCTACGGCTGGGAGAGGAAGGTCGCTTAACTATGGTGCGTTAGAGCCCATCCGTTAGTCTGACTCCAACGACCACGGTGCACCACTGACTGTCGCTCCCTTACGGGAAGCACACATGGTAGATTAATCCTATTCTGATTGTTGCACCAGCCTCCAATATTAATGTGAGCCGTAGAAAGGATGTTTTCAATGGATATAGTCATTGAAAGAGCATGTGGTATGGATGTTCATAAGGACAATATAACTGCATGTATTATTACACCAGAAGGAAAGGAGATTCAAACGTTTTCAACTAAAACTATTTTTTTAATACAGTTGATAGACTGGATTAAGAAGCATAACTGTTCGCACGTTGCCATGGAGAGCACGAGTGTTTATTGGAAACCTATTGTCAATTTGCTGGAAGCTGAAGAGATTGAGTTTCTAGTTGTGAATGCCCAGCATATGAAGGCAGTCCCTGGACGTAAAACAGATGTAAAGGATGCGGAATGGATTGCCAAGTTACTCCGACATGGCCTGCTTAAAGCTAGTTACATTCCTGACCGTGATCAACGGGAACTACGTGAACTTGTTCGCTATCGTCGTAGTATTATTGAAGAACGTGCTAGACAGCATAATCGCATTCAAAAGGTATTGGAAGGAGCTAACATAAAGTTAGGTTCTGTTGTATCAGATGTGATGGGCGTTTCAGCAAGGGATATGCTTAATGCAATCGCCGAAGGTGAAGATGATCCTGAAAAACTGACAAACTTCGCTCGTCGTTCCATGAAGAAGAAGAAAGATGAACTTACTCTCGCTCTAAAAGGATATATCAATTCACATCAACGCCTCATGTTGAAAACCATTCTAAAACACATTGATTTTTTAACTGAGCAAATTGAGATGCTCGATCAAGAAGTTGCGGAAAGAGTAAGCGACCATCAAGAAGATATTGAACGACTAGATTCAATTCCTGGCATAGCTACAAGAATGGCGGAGCAAATTTTGTCTGAAATCGGAACAGATATAAAGAATCAGTTTCCAAGTGCAGCTCATATGTGTTC
>JBFELW010000178.1:0-5070 GCA_041551995.1 Paenisporosarcina sp. | reverse complement strand
AGTTGAATTTGATGGCACACAATATTTTTTTCTAGCAGAGATTGTTGATGGAGTTTTTGGTACTGGTCAAGGTGATGAGTTTTTAAAATCTGAAAGTGATCGTGGTACTTATACACCTATGTGGGTTGAAATAAACTCATTACCCCATATTAATGTAAGGCCCAAAGAAGTTGCAGATAAAATACTAGATGTAAAAGTTAGTTAATGCATTTTAAAGAGACTTTCTGAATAACCTCTTAAAAAAGGGGGAAGTAGTTTGTTCATTTGGAAGGTTGTCACAGCAATATTCAATATTATTGTGTTTTTAGTGATAGGTTTTATTTTTACTGAGACTATACTCCGTTTTATTTATGAAAATTTGGGTGTTCAGTTCAGGGGAAATGTCTGGGTCAATTGGTTTGGTGTTTCATTTTTGTTCTACTTTCTCTATACCGTTATTATGAAGACTCGTATAATCTCTATCTTGTTTTGGGTACTCCTATTTGCTTCTGTTTATGTCATATTCATTCCTTTCATCATAGGAAGGAATCCATTCTGAACTTAGAGTAATAGATAAAGATTTATATCATACTTTCCCTAAGGAGGTCGTTTACATGTTTGTCAATGCAAGAGCAATTATAGAAAAAAAGAATGATCTTGGTATGGTAGAAGTATTAGTTCAAGTAAGAGATAAACCAGAAGAACCTAAAAGTTTAGAGTTCCCAGGTGGGAGAATTGAGGAGTTTGAATCTATAGAAGAAGCCTTATACCGGGAAGTACTTGAGGAGACAGGATTAAAAGTAATAGGGATAAAAGATGATACAAATCGCAGATTCTATTCTAACGAGGGAACCACAATCGAAGGATTAACCCCTTTCTTTGTTTATCAAACGCTCGAAGGTCCAATTGACTCCATTGGTTTTATATTTAGATGTGAAATAGAAGAAGGTGAACTATCCGTTAATGATGAATCTTACGGACACCGGTGGATTAACGTAGAAGAGTTGAAGGAGTTATTAAATAATTCACCAAACACGTTTGATTTTTTAACTCAAGGTTTACTCGATTATTATCTAAAACAATAAAGTGGTTGGAGCGCGGGGCCACCACCACTTTACTGTTTTAAACTAAGCAGGTTTTGCTTCGGTATATTTAACTACATCGCCATCTCTTCGAGCTTCAAGTCCTGGAACAATATACGCATATATGAATACACCCGCAAAGCCAACTGCTAGATTCAGAATAGTCATCCAAACAGAGGGTAAGAACGCACTTAATGTGACAAATAGAGAAGCAATTAGCATAGCTCCGTTAAATGTTAAACCATTGATGGCCATATACGTACTTCTAGCATGATCTGGTGGAATTGATGCTAGGTAAGATTGTTGTACTGGAACCTTAATGACCTCACCCAATGTCGCAAATATCATGAATGCGAATAATACCCAAATATTATTAAAATATGAGATTGCACCGTAACCAATTACATACATAGAACATCCAGCGATTAGTACAGATTTATCCTTGAACTTAGCAAACATCCTCGCCGCGAATAAGGAAGTTAGAACGACTAAAATTGTATTTTCAGTACGTAGAAACCCTAATGCTTTTACACCATCTAAATTCCAACTAAATAAGGATTGTATCGGCATTTCAGCTGCTAAACGGATTCCTATAAAGTTTGTTAAGTGAAACTCCATCGTCATAATGAATAAAGTTCCGAGGACATAGAGAAGAAAAAGGCGATCTCTCAATACTTCACCGTAACTTTGAAAAATTCCTTTTGGACTAAAGCTCGTTTTTCCAACATCGGTTGGTGTATAGCTTTCTTTAATAAAAAATACAACGAGTACGGCAACTAAGAAGGCAATACCTGCTGTAATCGAAAATAATTCAAATAAATGTGTTTTGAAGAAGAACCCTCCAACAATACCTCCTGCTGCAATGGAGAAATTTGTTGCCCAGTACGTAATTGAGTAGATGGTTTTACGTTGTTCTGGTGTGGATACATCTATCAACATGGCTTGATTTGCCGGTCCAGCTAGTCCCCAACAAATGCTGTTAATTGTCATCATAAAGAAGGACAACAATGGTAAGTCAAACCAAGGGGAATTTGCAAATGCCATCGTTGTAAATGCTAAAAAGCGAAGTATTTCTGCAAATGCCATGATTTTCTTTCGGCCAACTCGATCCGCATAATACCCCCCGAAAAAATTTACAACTGCCCCAATTAAGACATTAAACATGAGCATGATTCCAGTAACCTTAGGACTGAAATTACTTGCTAAATAAATGGCCATGAACGGAAAAATCATACCTCCGACTAATCGACTCATAAATGTCTCAATAATCCTAATTTTAATATTCATATGAAAATCTCTAAATCTCATTTCCTTCACCTCATTAAGTGTTCTTCTACTTCAACTATATACCTAGTCATCTGAAACCCTATCAGCAAAGAGTAGGAAGAAATCGTACTACTTTGGGCTGAGAAGTAAATGAACTATTGGACTTGGAATATAATAGAAATTACAATCGATATACAAAATACAAATGAGATAACTTTATCATGAAATAAAACGCTAGGATTTGTTTATCCTAGCGTTTTTGTGTGTTCTTATAATCAATGAATTCAACCTACATTTACTGTGTAGCCATATAGGAACCAGCTAGAAACTTAGTCTTGAACTCCAAATGTTTCAATAAAACGTTTAGCAGGTTTAGAAAGGTACCTGTCCTTCAACCAAATAATCGCTGATTCCGCATATATCTCTGAATCCTCAATCTCAAGAATGTGCAAGTTTTGAAAAGGAAAAGAGGTAAGCGATGACTTCGGAATAATTGTAGCTCCAACCCCCGATGAAACTAAAGATAGCAGCATCGATACATCTGGACATTCACAAATCACATGGGGCTCAAAACCATGACGTCTACATTCTTGTAACACGATTTCAAATTGTCCTACACCACTAACACGATGAAGTAGGAGCAAGGACATATTTTCTAGTTCTTTCATCTTAATGCTTTTCCTCGAATCAAACCCTGGAGAATGACTGGGAATAACGGCTACAAATTGTTCTTTAGGTAATGCGATTTTTGAGAATCCTTTTGTTTCTATTGGCAGACGTACAATGCCTACCTCAGCTTCACGCGTATTGATTAACTGTTCAATTGTATACGAATCGCCTTCGCGTAGGGAAAATTTGACATTAGGGTATTGTTTGTTAAACAAACGAACTCGTTCAGGTAAATATGAAAAGCAAGTCTTTACAACACCGATAGATAACTTACCTCTTAGGCCTTCACTTGTCTCTTTGACTTCTGTTTCAATTTCCTCTAACTCTAGTAAAATACGTTCAGCTTTATTAAACAGAACTTCCCCAGCTTGAGTGAGCTCCATATTTCGTCCATTTCTTTCAAAAAGAATAACACCTAATTCTTCTTCTAAATGTTTTAACTGTTGTGAAAGAGGTGGTTGAGCCATATGTAATTTTTTGGCTGCTCTTGTGACTTGTCCTTGTTCGGCAATGGTATAGAAATACCGTAATTGTTTAATGTCCAAAATAGAACCAAACCCTTCTA
The DNA here is from genome assembly GCA_041551995.1 of Paenisporosarcina sp. Taxonomy (GTDB): domain Bacteria; phylum Bacillota; class Bacilli; order Bacillales_A; family Planococcaceae; genus Paenisporosarcina. The sequence goes on along the minus strand of JBFELW010000178.1, from coordinate 1,509 downwards.
TATCTTTATCGTATACATTGCATACTTTATAGATATTTCTAATATAGTTTACCACTTGGTATATTAGATTTGTATACGTTTTCAAATAATTCAAAAATTTGTAGAAAAGGGAGTGTTGTATATGTATGAGCAAGCTAAAAAAAGTCTAAGGGGTTCAATTGCTCCAGTGGTAACTCCATTTCATAAAGATGGCTCACTAGATTTAAATACATTAACTCAGCTGATTGATTGGCATATTGAAAGTGGAAGTCATGGTATCTCAGTTACTGGTACTACTGGAGAACCGAGTTCGTTAACCCTTGAAGAACGAGTTCAGGTCATGGAAACTGCTATGTCAGCAGTCAATGGCAGAGTACCATTCGTGCCTGGGACAGGATCCACGAATCACGACGAAACATTATACCTCACGAAAAAAGCAGAAGAACTTGGAGTCGATGCAGCACTAGTAATCGTTCCTTACTACAATAAACCCTCTCAGCACGCCCTCTACAAACATTTTAAAGCTGTTGCCGATTCTGTAACTATTCCTATTATTATCTATAATATCCCGGGAAGAACGGCAACAAATTTAGAAGTTAAAACACTTGCAAGATTAAGCCAGGATTGTCCAAACATCATTGGCGTTAAAGAATCAAATAAAGACTTTGAACATATTAATCGTGTGTTATTAGAATGTGGAAGAGATTTTCTTCTTTATTCTGGAATTGAATTATTATGCTATCCAATGCTGGCAATTGGTGGAGCGGGATACATAAGCGCAACAGCCAATGTTGCGCCTAAGCAAGTGGCAGAAGTATATGAAGCATGGATTGCTGGAGATATAAAAAGAGCTCAGGACCTTCATTATGATTTGATGCCTTTAAATGACGTGCTATTTAAAGATACAAATCCTTCACCTTTGAAAGCAGCACTTGGCATGATTGGAAGAGCAGAACCAGTTCTACGTTTGCCAATGGATTTGCCGACACAAGAATTACAAGATGAGATTCGTGAAGTACTAAAAAAATATGTAGATTTGCCTGAAGAAGCTATCAAGTAATCTAGTGATTCGAGGAGGTTTAGTATGGAAAAAACGATAGAGAATACTAAGTTAAAAGTTGATGATGTAAAGCTTTATATTAATGGTGAATTTGTAGATGCTCAATCATTAGAGACTTTTGACAATATCAATCCTTTTACTAATGAAGTCAATAATAAAGTTGCTGAGGGTCGAGAAGAGGATATGAACAAGGCAGTTTCTGCAGCTAAAGAAGCTTTTAAGACCGGTCCTTGGGGATCTATGAAGATGGATGACCGAATGACCTACATTAATCGAATAGCTGATTTAATTGATGAAGAGGTAGAGGAGATTGCCACCCTAGAATCATTAGATACAGGCTTACCCATTGCCCAAACAAGAAAGATGATTTCCCGGGCTGCGGAAAACTTTCGTTTTTACGCTAGGATGGTTTCGTCAAAACTTCATGGAGAATCTTATCCTGTAGATAATGAGTTCATTAATTACACATT
>JBFELW010000177.1:0-5085 GCA_041551995.1 Paenisporosarcina sp. | reverse complement strand
CGTCACGCCCTGGTTCGAATCCAGGTTCCCCAGTATTGTTGCGGAAGTAGTTCAGTGGTAGAACACCACCTTGCCAAGGTGGGGGTCGCGAGTTCGAACCTCGTCTTCCGCTCCATTTTGTTTTTGGCGGCATAGCCAAGTGGTAAGGCAAAGGTCTGCAACACCTTTATCACCGGTTCAAATCCGGTTGCCGCCTCCATAATTTTATAGACATAGTCTTGTTTGCCCGAGTGGTGGAATGGCAGACACGCCGCACTCAAAATGCGGTGCCGCAAGGCGTGCCAGTTCGAGTCTGGCCTCGGGTATCATAAAAAGCAGTATCTACTTTGTGTAGATACTGCTTTTTTGTATTTCATTTCAAAAAAAATAGTGATAAAATATGTTTACTTCTTATCATTACTGATTGGGTGATTTGCAGCTCTATCTTTACTTGTTTTAGCAAATTCATTTTGTCCTAGCTTGTTTAAATCATCCACACTTAAATCATATCCATAGCCGAATTCTTCACGATCTAGCTTCTTTTCCTTCATCTCTTTGTTTTCTTCTTGTTTCTCTTTATTCATCTAAACTCACCTCCAACTCAAGATAGTTTGTTCTGAATTAGACAGATTATTCTTTTTAAAAAATATTGTACAAAAAATGCAATGCATACTAGCTTCACTTAATCTCCATCGTGTCTCCTAACGTAATACATGAAAAACGTGTAACCACAAGCTTAGACGTTTAATGGAGAAAACAACTTGGCTTTTTACGTTCGCTTTTTTAACATACCTTGTCTCTTATTAATATTAAAGAGGATTAATTTAAAAGACTAGCTCGAAGAACTGGAATAAAAACTTATAATTTGGGAATACAGGTAGAGTAGTGGAAATTAAAAAATCTAAAGGAGATGAGCATATGACTAATGTAAAATTAGCAGTCGTCTATTATAGTTCTACCGGTACTAACTATCAACTTGCGAAATGGGCTGAAGAGGGTGCATCAGTAAATGGTGCTGAAGTAAAAGTATTAAAAGTAGCTGAAACTGCTCCTGAAGAAGCAATTAATTCAAATCCAGCATGGAAAGCACATCTTGAAGCAACGAAAGATGTACCTGAAGTAACTTTAAATGATTTAGAATGGGCGGATTCAATTATATTTAGTGTCCCAACTCGTTTTGGGAATGTTCCTGGCCAAGTAAAGAGTTTTTTAGATACTACAGGAGGACTCTGGTTTAAGGGCAAATTAGTAAATAAAGTAGTGAGTGCCATGACTTCTGCATCCAATCCTCATGGAGGTCAAGAAATAACAACGTTATCTCTTTACACTACAATGTATCATTGGGGAGCGATTGTAGTAGCACCTGGTTATACGGATCCTGTCCTATATGGTGCAGGGGGAAATCCTTATGGAACTAGTGTTAGCGTCAATCAAGATGGTGAAATGGTGGAGGATGTCGAAGATGCAGTAAAACACCAAGCAAAACGAACTATTACAGTTGCAGAATGGGTGAAGAAGGGTCAATCTTCATAATTTAGCTATAAGATAAAATGAAAAAAGATGCTCAAATGAGCATCTTTTTTCCTATTCAATTTAATTAGTCTTTCTACTAACATATGTTTATACTATATATAATAGTTATATAATAATAAGGACTGGGTGAGAGAATGAAAGAAGTGGAGTCTTTTCCAATTGATATCTCCGAGCTAAATGCTCTTAATAGCATTGGAGAGAACATTATTATTGCGGACAATAAATTTTATATTCGATGGATGAATACGGATGCCTCAAAGTTGTTGACTTTAATTGCACCATTATTTCAATTAGAAAATAGCAGTGCTTTTATTGGATTAAATATGGACTTCTTCCATAAACGACCTGAGCATCAACAAAGGGTAATGGGTAACTTAAAGAAAAAACATCGAACGCGAATTACAATTCGTAATCGAATTGTTACAGACATTGTCGTGACACCCATTAATAATGAATTGGGTGTCACAACAGGGTACGTGGTAATGCTCATGGATGTAACAACAAAAGCAGAAGAAGAGGAAAAGAAAGAAACTCTAATTAAAGAACTTTCTATTCCCATCCTTCATGTATGGGAAAATACAATTGCTTTACCATTAATCGGAATGTTTGACAGTGAACGGGCGGATTTATTAATTACATCGGTATTAACGGAATGTTCAACCAATCGCATTGAATTTGTCTTAATTGATTTGAGTGGTCTTCAAACTTTTGAAGATGAAGTTCAATTTCAAATTCAAAAATTATATGATTGTTTGAAATTGATTGGTACAAAATGTATATTAGTAGGTATCAAACCAAAACTTGCCATTTCAATGGAGTCACTTGAAAGAGACATTTCAACTTATAGCACAACGTATGCTGGTTTAAAGGGTATTATTGAAAACAAACACTAATTAAAAAACCGCTACAACGGGGTAGCGGTTTTTTCTATGCAATCAACTTAATATCAGTGGCTATTTTTAATCAATTGTAGCCTGTGTATGTTGTTTATCTACTATGTGAGATGTATAATTTCCTCCGTTAACTTGAACGAACATTTTTCCTGCGGATTCTAGTAGTTTTTCTGCATCCGCAGATTTCATCGACGGTTTTAAAAAGAAGACCTGTAGGGCCTCTGTAGAACCCTCTTGAACGGCTGTTCTGACAGAGTCTACAAAAGGACTGCCAAAAGGGCCTTTAGAGTCAGAGAGGGTAAGAATCCCTTTTAATGTATTATGACGGCCATTGATCCCTAAATAGACAGTCTCTGTATCACCAAGTTGCAGTTGTACATCGTCATCAATTTTTGCGTAATCGTATAATCCAACAGGAATTTCATATTGCAGAGAAAAAAAGTTATTAATGTCTACAGCACCATTAACAGGTTGTATATAGTTTTGATTACGAATACGGCGAAACAAGGCTTCCATTGATGGACGATACCGATTAGAATCTGCTCCAAGCTTTTTCCATAGGGCTCGCCACTCTTTAATTCCCTCAAATTCTGTTAATTCTTTATCTTGTAAGTCAAAATATAAGCTTTCTTGAAATAATTGCATACGGCCTTTTAGCATTTGAGGCGCTTCGGCGACGACAAATTTGGTATAATGGATAATGCCTAATTTAATATTTTCATCTATTTTTAGAACAGTTGAATCAATTGAAAGTTTCATGTTTAACACCTACAGTTCATTTTCATCAGTTTAGCATAGGAGAGGAGGAAATTTCATGAATGTGAATCAGTTTCAACAAAACTTAATTTCATATGCACATTCCATTGGAATTGACAAAATTGGCTTTACGACAGCCGATCCTTTTCGCGAGCTGAAGAATCGTTTAAAAAGACAACAAGAATTAGGGTATCATTCAGGTTTTGAAGAGCCTGACTTAGACAGAAGAACAACTCCAACTCTTTTATTAAATGAAGCAGAAAGTATTATATCAATCGCAATAGCCTATCCATCAAGAATGGAAGATGCCCCTCAAGGAAAAAAGGGAGCACGAAGAGGAATTTTTGCACGAGCTTCTTGGGGAATGGATTATCATACAGTGCTAAGAGAGCGTTTAGCAAAGCTTGAAACTTTTATTAATGAAAATATACCTGACGCACAAACGCGTTCAATGGTAGACACAGGTGAGCTTTCAGATCGAGCTGTAGCCCAACGTGCTGGAATCGGCTGGAGTGCTAAAAATTGCTCTGTTATCACGCCAGAGTTCGGTTCCTATGTCTATTTAGGTGAAATGATTACGAATATTCCATTCATCCCTGATACGCCTATGGAGGATGAATGTGGGGATTGTCGTCTGTGCATAGATGTATGCCCAACTGGGGCAATTATCGAAGGCGGTCAATTAAATGCACAACGTTGTATTGCGTTTGTAACTCAAACGAAAACGTCATTACCAGATGAGTTTCGAGCGAAAATAGGGAATCGAATATATGGGTGTGATACATGCCAGACGGTTTGTCCAAAAAATAAAGGCAAATTAAACTTACATCAACCTGAGTTTAAACCGGATCCAGAAATTGCAAAACCTCTTTTACAGCCATTATTGCATATGAGTAATCGTGAATTTAAAATGCAATTTGGACATGTTTCCGGTTCTTGGCGAGGGAAGAAACCGATTCAACGTAATGCTATTGTGGCACTTGCTCATTTTAAAGAAGAATCAGCTGTTCCAGATTTAATTGCCTTATTAATGAACGATCAACGTCCTGTTATTCGTGGGACGGCTGCATGGGCAATCGGGAAAATTGGAACAGGTGAAGGGATAGACGCATTAAATAAAGCTCTACAAAGCGAAAAAGATTCCGAAGTAATTGAGGAAATTTATAAAGGGTTATCTTTTGAAACCATACATTAAGGACGTGACAGGATGGCAATACATGTTGTGCTTTATCAACCACTTATCCCTGCAAATACCGGAAATATTGCACGTACCTGTGCGGGAACGGATACAAAGTTACATTTAATTCGCCCATTAGGATTTTCAACAGAAGATAAGATGTTAAAACGTGCAGGGTTAGATTACTGGGAGCATGTGGATATTCATTACTACGATGGATTGGATGAACTATATGCGAAATATCCAGACGGGCAGTTTTTCTTGTTAACTAAACATGGTTCAAAACCGCATACCACTTATGACTACAGTGAGGTTGAACAAGATTACTTCTTTGTATTTGGAAAAGAGACGTCAGGTTTACCTCGTGAACTGATAGATGCGAATCCAGAAACGTGTTTGCGTATTCCAATGAATGATAACATTCGCTCGTTAAATTTATCTAATACAGCTGCTATTTTGATTTATGAAGCTTTACGACAACAAAATTATCCTACATTAAACTAATAAAAAAAGGGATCGCTATAACTAGCGACCCCTTTTTTATGGTTATTTCTTTTCAGGTGTACCTGGTTTGTCGTCGTACCCTGCCGTGAAAATCGCAGCAAGGAATGCAACACAAACACCTAAAATAAGAATTAAATTCATATATGTTGCCTCCTCTTAAGAGAATTGCTCTTCATTAAACAAGTATAGCTTACTTCAATTCAAAAAGAAATATTCACATCTTAAGAAATATGGCAAAAATCG
>JBFELW010000176.1:0-5123 GCA_041551995.1 Paenisporosarcina sp. | reverse complement strand
GTTGCCCCTACTTCTAAGTGTTCAATGCCTGTTGGAAGTGGGATTTCAGCACCATAACCACTAATTGTGTTTACAGGTTTTATGTAAAGAATAGGTGCTTTCGGCGGCTCTTTGTACGGCGACTCATTCACTGAATCTCCTAACGTAGCAAGCGCACCCTTATAATTTAAAAGCGTTCCATAAACGGAACCTGAAACAGGAGCATCCCATTTCACTTGTGAAGGATGTATCGTTGAATCATCTATATGAATCAACGACTGACTAATATCTACTGAGCCCTCAGTAGGGAGTTGACCTTGAAGCTTGAATTTTGCTTTATTCACCCTAATCTCCCCCAATCATAGATTCTTATCAATATATGATATCATATACAATTTTTGAGTTCACTAAAGATTCTTAATATTTCCAACGGTAATGACCGGCAATAGGTGTCTTGAATGAAGACAGTTTTACCTCGGCGGCAAAAGGGTGGATATTATGAATCAGGTATGGAGTTCCGTCTTTTGCTCTCTTGTCTGAAATGATGCCTACATGATGGAAACCTTCTAGAAATAAAACAATATCTCCTGGCTGCCACTCGCTTAAATTGTCTATGTCTCCTGGTATTAAATCTGTCGTTAAGGATTCAGTATGTCTCTCAAAATAGACATATTGATTGGGAACTCGCCTAAAATCTATATTAGAATCCGCCTTTCCATCAACCCTTGGATAAAGATCCAGATGATTGGCAATATCTAAATCCATCTCATTCTTTAACAGGATGTCAGCTCCTTTTAATCCACGCCAAACTACGTCCGTACATACCCCTTCATCATCTGGAGGATATCCTCCTGCATAGTAAGCACTCTTATATTTCGTTTTAGCTTCTACCTCTTTCCTGGCCAAATTCACAATGTCAATCGCATCAGGAATGGAATTATTGTTGTTATCAACTAGTGAGTAGGTATTCGGTACTTCTACAGCACTAGTAAAAGGGTTGTCAGTTTGAATACCTATTGTGTTTAGTACAATTCCACCTTTAAATACATACAGAAATATCAGTAAAATTAGTGCTGCTGTTAAAATTACAATAACCCTTTTTTTATTCTTCATCATAAACACCACCTTTATTGTCATATAACTTTTTATTATTGAGTTACAACCTCATTGGATCTCAAATACTTTTGTAAATTAACGTATACGCATGGTAAAAGGTTTCTATTTTTAGGTATCATTCCCAAATATACTTGCTATGAGATAAGTATCCGTTTAATCTTAAAATAATATTCTCATATGTTTATGATCATATCTCTGGGAGGTACTCTTCTATGTTCTCTTTATTTTTAATTATTCATATTCTTACAGGATTTGTGTGTTTAATAAGTGGTTTATTCGCTATGTTTGCAAAGAAGAAGAAAGGCAAACATACTGTGTCCGGTGAAATCTATCACGGATCTTACGTTTTAGTATTTATAACAGCACTTGTTATGTCCGTTTTGCATTGGGAGGAAAGTCAGTACCTCTTTTACATCGCTTTATTTTCATACGGACTTGCCTTGCTTGGGTATGTAGCTGTTAAAAAGAAGTGGAAGAACTGGTTGGGAACACATATAGGAGGAATGTTAGGTTCATATATCGGAATCGTAACTGCCACATTAGTCGTAAATGTACATAGAATACCAATACTAAATGAACTTCCTACATTAACGTATTGGTTCTTACCAACTATAATAGGAACACCTTTGATAGTAATAGTGGGTCAAAAATACAGGCCAAGAAAAAAGGTGCCAATTGTTTCTAAAACAGCCTAGGAAGCGAGAATAAGTTTTTAACTTATCTCCATTTCACAGGTGCTATTCAAGGATTCATACACAGTATTTCTCGATTTGGATCGAGCTATTCTCGAATTCATTATCCCTATTCTCCATTTCGAGCGGTCTATTCTAAAATTCACTTTTTCCACACAATTCAACCGGCTGAAGTGATGTCATTTGCAACAGCAAATGACTCTTTTTCTATGGGGGTTACGTGCTTCAAACATCAGCTTCAGGAATCGTCCAAAAGCTAGTTTCTTTCTATGCACTTTTTCTGTTCCACACAAAAAAAGCAATCATTTTTATAAAAATGATTGCTTTTAACCTTTATTTTTATAATAAAACCTCGATATCCTTCTCCATATCAATTGTATCTGTAGTTGCTTCAAATCGATGAATAACATTTCCTTCTCTATCTATTAAAAACTTAGTGAAATTCCATTTGATAGAGTCACCAATCATTAACTCTGGAGCTTTATCATTAATTAACGACTTTAAAAGTTTCGTTACGGGGTGAAATGGATTGAATCCTTCAAATGGTTTAGCAGATGTTAGGTATTTAAAGATAGGGTGAGTTCCCTCATCTCTTACTTTTAATTTCTCAAACATTGGAAAGGTTACACCATAATTTAGTTTACAGAAAGATTGTATTTCTTCATTGTTACCAGGCTCTTGATTATCAAAATGGTTGGACGGAAAACCTAAAATGACAAGCCCCTTATCTTCATAGCGATTATACAATTTTTGTAAATCTTCATATTGATATGTAAAACCACACTTGCTAGCTGTATTTACAATTAAAACGACCTTACCTTTAAATTCTTCTAACGATCGTAACTGTCCATCTATTCCTGCTGCTTGAAATTTATAATCATATATACTCATGTTATTATCCCCTTATTGACTAGAATTTAAGTAATACTAATTACCTAAACAAACTATAGTCTAATAAGATACTAAAGTCACATTTCAATGTGCTAAATGAAGTGTAGAATAAAGGCTCAGGTGTTTCCTACTTATTCGTAATCGGCAAAATGAGCGCATAGGAGTTTTATTTCAACATCAAGAAATTTGGTAGCTTATTTTTATTGACCTTCACCTTAGTCATACGGTTTTCCAATAGAAAAAGTCCACCGACTAAACCAATCCCTGAGAATAAAATAGGTATTATGAAGCCATAGTGATACCCAACATTAATATCCGAAGTGTTAAAATGGTCTAATATTTTCCCAAACAAACTTGGCAACAGAACGGCACTCAAAAATCCGCCCGTATTTGCAAAACCAGATACCACTCCTGCATCTTTTAAATCAAAAGATCTACGTACAATAACAAAAGTAAGCGCACTAGCACCACTACCATAGCCAACCACAAAGAATAGGACAACCAATATAGTGACAGGAGGAGTACCTCCAAATAAAAAGAAACTCAACCAACTAATCAAAACCATAATATGAACGGTTATATAAGGACGCTTAATAGAACCTATTCGACTGGCAATCCAGGTTGTTAGAGGGGCTCCGATAAGTGCACCAATAAGACCAATCATGATAAGTTGGCTCGCTTCAGATCTTGTCATGTCATACAATTGCATTCCATAAGGTACTGCCCAAGAGCCAATAAAGCCAATATACGTACCGACTACTCCGAAGTGACAAAAGAAAGTGGCTAATGCTTGCCGATTTGTAAAAATCCTCTGTAGAATCTTACCTGTTTTCTCACGTGTTTGCTCTAGGTTTTCGATTGGTTTATTAGAAACTACCTGGTTTGTTTCCATACGCCTAGGCCTGTTAATTAAAATAAAATAAAGAAGAACCGTCCAAAGACATAATAGTACCCCCATTGTTAGAAACAATGGTCTCCAGCCTGTTAATGAAATCCATGCAGAATACGGAACAGTGGCCAATAAGAAACCCAAACTTCCTGTCATTCCTGCTAAACCAACCAAAACACTAAATTCATTTACTTTAAACCAGATGCTCAGAATTAAAACTAAACTTACCCAAATTGTAGCGTCACCTATTCCTACCAGTAATCTAGCCAAAAACAGAATCCACTCACTAGGAGCAAGGCTATAAATAAGAGTCCCTACACCTGTTAATAAAGTTCCTAATATTAGAAAGCGATTAGGTCCAAAACGATCAGTCAAAATACCAACCGGAATTTGCAATCCCGCGTATGCAAGAAACTGTATACTCGTCAGTAATCCAATCGTGGAAGCTGTCACACTAAATTCTTGCATTAATTGAACGGTAATTAAACCAGGTGCTGTTCTTAAACTCGCAATTAAAAGGTATGCAGTCAATACTGTAGCAAAGACGCCCCATCGATACTTACTAGCTTGCTTATCCACTACCACAACTCCCGTGTCTTATACTATTCTCATAGTATATTCATGGACACTTACAAGTATGGTTCTTGGTTATCGTGCAAAAAAACCTCCCTAATAAGGAAGGCTTTCATTCATAAAGATTTAATTTTATTGTCGATTTAAAAACTCTCGTATTTTATTCGCATAGGCTTGCGGTTCTTCAACACCTGGCATATGTGCACTTTCTTCAAACACATGGAACTCGGCACCTGGTAATAGACTCGCATAATAAGCCGTCGTTTCCGGCGTCGCTTCATCATAACGGCCACATGTAAACAGACTCGGTAGCTCTAGCTCATTCAAGCAATCCGTCACATCGAATTCCTGCAACGTACCCGTCACTGTAAACTCCGATGCACCCCACATATAACCATAAACCTGATGGTTATTATTTTTCGCTTCTAATAACATTTCTTTTGTCCAAGGTTTTAAACGGCACACATGACGTTCGTAAAACTCCATCATGGCTTTTTGGTATTCCGGAGAATCCGTCGTCTCTTCCTTTTCGCAGCGTTCAATAATTTCTTGTGTCTCTTTCGAAAAAGCCTTCAAGTACTCGCGTTGATCCCGCTCCCACATTTGTGCACTATGACATGGACTTGAAAAAATCACGCTATGAACACCTGTAGGCTTCTTCAATAGGTAAGCTGCGGCTAACATCGTTCCCCAAGAATGACCGAGAATATGTACTTCATCTAAACCAAGAGCAGTTCGCACCTGCTCCAATTCCTCAACGAAGCGCTCCACTGTCCATAAAGATAAATCAGTAGGACGATCTGATCTCCCACTCCCTAGCTGGTCATACTGAATCACCGATCGTTCGTCTCCAAGCTGTCGAAGCGGATCCCGCTCCTTGCTACTGCTACCAGGTCCACCATGTAACACTAATAGTGGAATTCCAGGCCCATCGCCTGTTTTACGGTACCAAACATTCCCTCCCGTTACGGGAATAAAGCCTT
>JBFELW010000175.1:0-5131 GCA_041551995.1 Paenisporosarcina sp. | reverse complement strand
TCAGCAACTTCTTCGATATCTACTCCACCTTCTTCAGAACCCATAAGAGTTACACGAGAAGTTGAACTGTCAAGAACTAAACCTAAGTAGTACTCTTTCTTAATGTCGCATCCTTCTTCAACAAGAAGACGCTTAATTTCTTTTCCTTCTGGACCAGTCTGATGTGTAACCAGGACTTTGCCTAGAAGTTCTTTCGCATACGCTCGTACTTCATCTAAGTTCTTCGCGATTTTAACACCGCCAGCTTTACCACGACCACCTGCGTGAATTTGAGCTTTCACCACGACAATGTCTGTGCCTAATTCTTTTGCAGCTTTTACTGCTTCTTCAGGAGAAAAAGCAACTGTTCCAGTTGACACAGAAACACCATATTGTCTGAGGAGTTGTTTACCTTGATATTCATGGATATTCATCTAAAATCCTCCAATCAAACTTCAGTCAAGTAATTTACTACCTTAACCATTGTATTAAACCTGTCAAACAATGTCCACATAAGTCTATTGCTTTGGAATAAACAACAAATATTCAGACATTTTGTCGAATTAACTTTTTTTATTATTCTCATAAAAAGCTGTAAATTAGTCTTAGAAAAGATTTAAAAAAAGCGGTTATCCCACTCATCACCTTGTAGGTGGTTTGGAAATAACCGCTTACTTTTTTTGCAATCCATGTGATTGGTCGACACGGTAAATAAATGCAAATACTTCTGCAACCGCTTGATATAACTCTTCAGGTATGGATTCATTTATATCTAATTGACCTAGTATTGAAACTAAACTTGGATCTTCTTGTATAGGTATATGGTTTTCTTGTGCCTTTTTTAAAATGTTTTCTGCAATTTCTCCCTTTCCTTTTGCAAGGATAGTAGGTGCATTCTCTGAACCAGGCTTATACGTTAGTGCAACGGCTTCTTTTCTTACTATTTTCTCTTCATTCATATCCGAATATCGACTCCTTGTGAGCTCATTATAGAAGCCTTAAGTCCATTTGGAGTATTTAGTTCCTCTTTAATAAAACTTTTCATAAATACGCCAGAAAGTTGATAATCTAAAGAAGATAAACCTATCTTCAGTGCTTCTTTAAATGGTTCAGCGTACGGTTTTAACTCATCACTTTCATTGAAAATATTTACTGATATCACACGATTTTGGACTTGCATATCAATGACTGTTTCTTTTAGTGAAGCTAAATCAAGATAAAACATAATACGGGCGTAATTCGAATCAATCTTACCATCTTCTTTCATACGACCATTCCATTGCAAGGTTGCGTCCATACGTTTCCCTAAGAAATCTAGAGGGACTTGCATCAGTAATTGGTGTTGGGGACCATTTTCCCCAGACAAGATTTGAAGACCATTCATACGTGAAACAAGTGTCTCAGCAGCTTCTCTAACAGGAAAAGCTATGGCTGCATCTTGTAATAAAGCAACCAATTGAGGCTTTAGTGTTTCATTCATCTGAGAGAGATTTGCACTCGTTTGACCAAACTTCGCTTCGTATGAAAATCCTATATCGTTTAATACCTGTTTTATCATCTGTTCTATTGCCTTCTGATTCATACCAGACTGAACAGCTAATTCCGCTTGATTCACTACTTTCATAATAGGCAGTTGAGAAGACTGACTTGTAACTAAGGTCATTTGCTCCATTATTTTGGCGTCTGCTCTGGTTCCAGACAATGATGTCAGAATTGATAAGACATAATCTTTGGGTGTTAAATTTTGTTGGTCCAGTTGGAAAGGAATTGTTTGGCTAGCCGTTGCAAATCCCTTCATTACTTCACTTGAAAGAGTTTTAAATAAACTAGACCAATCCTGAGATTTTGGCGAAACTTGTTCCATCTTTTGTATCGTTTGCTGAATTTGTAGTTTTGCGTCCGATGATAGGAGAGTATTCTGTTGTATTGAAGTTTGCAATGTTTGTAATTTTAGAGAAACATCAGGTTGAACGGGTAGCTGTAATTGTTTAATCTGTTGACCAATTGACCCCTGACTATCACTTCTACTCATCTCATTTGAAAGTTTAGAAGAACTAAGAAAGCCTGACACTGTCGCTTGTTTAGGAACTAATCCCACTTCTTTCAAGACATTTAACAAGCTAGTTTTTTCACTAATTGATCCATTTGTTGATAATATGGTTTCCATCATTTTACCGATAATTGTTCCACCAAGCTCTTTTGCTAATGGGTGTGAGATTTGTTTTAACACTTGCTCAAGGGATACTCTTTGTGCCTGAGGTATGGACGAATCATTTGTCAACACTTTGTTAAATGCATCCAAAAGTGTATGTAAACCCGTTTTATCTTGACCACTTATTAACGAACGAAACACCTCGTTTGTGAAGGGTAGTTTCAACTCACTCATCCGTTGAATTGCAACTAGAGCTTCTGCGCTTTTTACTTGTGGTGATAGATTTTTTAACCATTGTTCTGCTTGCAGTAACTGTTCCTTTGATAACGGAATTTTTTCTTTCACCATATGGTGAACCAAAGTTTGCATGTTCGTTGTTTTTGGCAAATGAAGAGAATCCATTAATTGCTGGATTTGACCTGAAATTGACGAAGTCGATTGTAATGGTCCTGTCACTACTTTCAATTGTAAATCGGGTTTTACTCCTGTCACTTGAAAGTAATGGGAATCGCCAGCTTTTAAAGGGATTTCTAATTTAGCAATCATTTTTTGATTGCCCACTTGGACCTCTGCCGTTTGTTCCGGATACAACTTTTTGATATTTCCATGAAAAACTTGCCCCTGTTTTAAAGAAAGTGGTTGTTCACTCATAAGTTGATTTCTCACCGGTGGTTGAATAGAAGAAAATGATGCTGGTGTCATATAAAATCCCTCCCGATTAAGTCATGGATTTAACAGGTTCAAATGATTTCCTATGTATCGGTGTTGGCCCATGTTGTTCCAACGCTTGAAGGTGCTCGGGTGTACCATAACCAGCATTCTTCGAGAAATGATATAGGGGGTATAGCTGATCCCAATCATTCATTAGTTCATCTCTTGTTGTTTTGGCAAGAATGGATGCCGCTGCGATCACAATGCTTTTAGCGTCCCCTTTTATAATAGAGTGTTGGGTGATTGGTAAAGGTAGAGTCATAGCATCAACTAGTAAGATAGTAGGTTGAATGTTTAATTGTTTGACAGCTTCTGTCATAGACATTTTAGTTGCCTCATAGATATTTAATTCATCAATACGTTCGGGTGATTGAATATGTATACTATAGGATTTTGCGAATTTTTTAATTAATAGAGCAAATTCGTTTCGTTTCAGACGGGATAATTGCTTTGAGTCATTTAAACCTAGTAAATCCTCATGCACATGGTCAAAAATGACAGCAGCTGTGACAACTGGACCAGCTAAAGGTCCCCTTCCAGCTTCATCAATTCCAGCGATTATATCACATGGTTTACTTTTATAAGAAGCATCAAAGGCTTGCTTTTCTTCATGGTTTTTACGTGCTAGTTCAATCTTAGCAAGACGGTTCTGCCATGATTCTACTAGTTTTTTAACACCAGTTCTCGAATCTTGTGTCAGTTCCTGTGTCCAATTGTTTGGCGCATGACAATGTTTTAAATCGTCTGCAATCTCTTTGATGGTTTTCACATGTACCCTTCTTTCTCTACTATTTTATCGGCTACTTGGTTCATTTTTAGAGGTTCTCTTTTTATTAACAGAAAAACCTTTTCCACCCGAAGGTAAAAAAGGTTATTCTTGATTAGTTTCTAAGAATTCTTCAACAATGTCGAATGTTAACTTTCCAAGATGTTCTCCACGAATGTCACGAACAACTAATTCAGCAACCTTATCGTAATCAATTTCGCCACCACTAATAAATGCGCGACGTAACTTTCCAATATGGTCAAACGTTTTAACTAAATCCTCATCCACTTCTGATATTTGATAACGTTCTTCCATTCGCGTTGGGTAATGTTCAGCTAAAAAATGTAAACCGTAGACGGCTAAATCTTCCATATTCGTTATGGTATCTTTGATAGCCCCTGTTAACGCTAATTTATAGCCAACAGCTGGGTCTTCAAACCTTGGCCACAAAATACCAGGTGTATCTAATAACTCAAGTTCTTTTCCTACTTTAATCCATTGTTGTGCTTTTGTAACACCTGGCATATTCCCTGTTTTGGCAAGGTTCTTTTTAGCAAGACGATTAATTAAAGTTGATTTTCCTACATTAGGAATCCCTACAATCATGGCACGAATTGCTCTTGGTTTAATCCCTCTAGAGCGCATTCTTTCCCATTTTTCATCTAGAAGTTCAGTTGCTGCTTTTGTAACCAGTTGCAAACCTTTGCCTTCAAACGAGTTAATGGCTATGGCCCGGTGTCCTTTTTCTTCAAAGTATTTAATCCACTTTTTGGTTTGAGAGTCATCAGCCATATCGGCTTTATTTAAAATTAATAGTCTTATCTTCTGTCCCAATACTTCATCGATCATTGGATTTCGTGACGATAAAGGTAATCGTGCGTCTACAAGTTCAAATATAATATCAACGAGTTTTAGTTTTTCCGTAACTTGCCGACGAGCTTTCGCCATATGTCCCGGAAACCATTGTATGGTCATGTTTATTCCTCCAAACGTTATTACTTGACGATACTCATCTCATTAAGAGGCCAGAAAACGACACTTGTGCTTCCTATGATTTCGTCCATTTCAATTAAACCTATCTGGCGGCTATCTTTACTATATCTACGATTATCACCCATAACAAATACATAGCCTTCAGGAATAATGGACACTTGAGCAGGTGTTTCTTCCAGAGTGAAATCTTCAGTTAATGTACCCTCTGGTATTCCTTCTTTATACACATCTAAATAGGGTTCAGATTGTGCTTTTCCATTAATATATAGCTGATCATTTTTATAAGCAACATGATCTCCTGGAAGTCCAATTACACGTTTAATGTAATCTTTTCTCTCTGGGGCGTGAAAGACAACGATATCATACCGGTCTGGTTCTCCTACTTCGTAACCGATTTTATTTACAATCATTCGATCCCCATCTTCTAGTGTAGGCATCATAGATTGTCCATCAACTACAATTGGTGTAAATAAGAAAAAGCGAATAAGCCATGCCAGTCCAAAAGCAACTAATAATGCTTTAACCCATTC
>JBFELW010000174.1:0-5138 GCA_041551995.1 Paenisporosarcina sp. | reverse complement strand
TAAATGATTATCAAAAGAAAATTTTCAATAGTTAGAGCGCCTGTTTACAGGCGCTTTTTTATTTGTCTTAAAATAATAATTATCATTGAATAAAAACACGCGTTCGCATATAATAGGAACAAACGTTCTTAATTGGGGGGATTAATGTGAAGAATAGGATCATGAAAGCTATGCAAAATGGACAAATAGTAAATATGATGTATATGGCCAAAGATGGTCAAATTAGTGAGCGTAAAATAAAGGTCATTAAAGTGTATGGTGAATCGTTCCAGGCGTATTGTTTCCTTCGCAATACTAAACGCACATTCAAAATCGATAATGTATTGGCATTAATCCCTGTGATTAAGATGGAGAGAACGGTTGTATGATGAGCAAAGAGGAGTTCGAGAAACGGTTTGCGGAAAATTTCAAATCAGCTAAATTAAAAGATCGTGGCAATAAAAAATGGACCGCGATGATGTTAACGGAACATGTAACAGAACTTAGAAAAAATGAAGAGAATTATGACAAAGTCGAACGTCCACAACTCGATGAGTATGATCTGCAAGCTATGCAAGAGGAAATTGATCGTGCGATGGCCAGTAAGTCAGAGACACGATTTACAACCTGGCTTAATGGAACATTGCATTATCACAGAGGCGTTTTGGAAAAAGTGAATCGTGATTGGTTAGTTTATGAAGATCCATTTGGAAGTCACAGAATTAATACGAGCGAATTAGTTTCTGTAGTATTACTCGAGTAAAAAGCCTAACCATGATTTTTGTGGTGAGGCTTTTTTTATTTGTATCAGCTCATTTTGTCATGTTTGGAATACGTGATGCATAAAATTTTCCAAAGGAAAAAACATTTTGACGACGAAAATTTTTACACACCCATAATTACGCTAAGCCGCCTAGGTTCTTAATTGACCTAGGCGGCTTTTTTTATTTATAAAATACATGCATATCGTAATACGCAGCGTAATACAGTGTTGTATAGGCATTAACTAAAAAGAAAGGGGCAGATTATGAAAAACAACATAATTCCGTTTCGTATTCGTAAGAATCTCGATGACGACTTGAAAAATGAATTCGACCAGCTGCCTGCCGAAACGGATCGCAGTGAAGTGATCCGAGCTGCATTACGATATTACTTTGCAAAGAAAAAAAAGCAAGCTGCTAAATCGCCTAAGAAAATTAAAACGCAGCAGGATAACCGTAAATCATAAGCCCAACACCGATACCGATTTTAATCAAAGCAAACAATGGCATAAAAAACATCTCCTTTTTGTTTTTTTATTAGTGTGGTCGTTTTAAGAAAAATTTAAACATGGGGGAAAAATAATGGAGGTAACTGTTAATTATCATGAAGGGTTAAAAGTCATTCAATACAAAGGCATGGGAAGACAAATTAAAATGACCAAAGATGTTGAAGATGGCAATATTTTCTCTAAAGCAATGGAACACGTTAGAAAGAACAAAAAATTTTATTTAACTACAGCATACACATTGGCATTAACCGCCTTACCAGGAGGATTAGCTTCTGCAGAGACAGGTGAAATGGCTGGTGGTATGAATCTTATTCTTCTCTTGCAAAAGGCCGCGTTTTGGATTGGTATGGGAGTAACTATTTGGGGATTAATCGAAATGGGTCTGGATGCACCGAATTGGAGAGGGCGAGTATTTAAAGGGGTTTTACTTTATGTTGGAGTATTACTGGTACCTCTAGTGTTTCTTGAACTACAAAACAGCTTACAAGTGGATGTGTGGGACCAATTAAACAAAGGAGGAGAGTAATTGGAGTTGGTTTACTCTTACTCATCAACGGCATCATCTTGGACACCTAATTTTATTGAAAAGCCAGCTAAGCAACTTGAAGAATTGAATAACAAAATAGATAATGTAGGCTATTGGATAAATCCTGTTAACTGGGTAAAAGAAGCTTGGAGTGCATTAGATAATGTCGTAAGCAATGGTAGTTGGGACGTACCGATGATTGCGGCTACGATTATCGGTATCATTCTTATTGGTTTAGGGGCTAACTTTCTGAAGAAATGGTTGTTTTGGGGATGGGTTCTTTTCTGGCTATTAAGGGGGTTTGTATTCGCATGATGATAGCAGCTGATTATACAACATTAGTTAAAATTTTTGACGATGGATCAGTAACCATAAAACGCCAAAATATAAAAAAGATTATTGAGCCGAAATTCATCAAAGAAACGATTAAAGAAAAATACACGAAGACGATCGTTCAAATTTCTAAAAAAGTATACGATACGGTTTCTGACGAATTTTTGGTGTATGAAATAAGTCCGACGACATCAGTTCGAAACAATCAAGCCTATTTGATTGGGAAAATAATCGCTAGCTTTTATAGAACACCGAAGGAATTGGGGATATGGTTCAAAGATGGAACGCTCTATAAAAGAAAAATTCCTTATCGTGTAAATTTCCGTATAGTCATGCAAGAAGACCTGGTGAAGTTTTATTTTATTCTTCCTAAAGACAAAGCGGGCGAAATCCTTAGAAAAGCTGAAGCTATTTACGATAGTGGCATTACCATTAAAGAAGTGCCAGCAGATACAATGCCGAAACTAGATGCGAGCCATACATTTTGTTCTGAATTAAACTATCGCAAACATGACATTTTTAGTATTGCTACTGATCGAGATAATAATTATCCGTTGCCATCTTTGTTAACTGCAGTAAGAACTTTGGAAAAGGGAGATGTAGCCATTTTTGATGCCATGCTCGAACCAAACAATCGAGTTGAATGGTTTAGAGAAGCCAAACACGCCCACAAGCTTTTAGAAAATGGATATGTCCCTAACAATAGCGTCGCTAATAAAATGTTTAGATTAGTAAATGACGCATTTCATAAACTCAGATTTGAATTAATTAGCTTAACACGAATTACTAAGGATCAACAAAATGCATTCAAAGAACAGTTGAAAGAGGAACGAGAATATAGTGAGGCGGCCAGAGTGAGAGCTGAAATGACTAACTCGACCAAGAAAAAACAAGATGAAGAAACTCTCAAAGCATGGCTTCGAATTGCTGTACAAAGTAAGGACGCTGGGCGAGCTAGAGATGCAGCATACACCATCGCAAACAGTTGGAAAGACCTCAGTGGAGATAATGAACTTCAACGAAGTGACGTGCCGACAAAATGGGTACCGCAATATTTGAATGCTATAGAAAACCGGAAAGGTTACTCTGTGAAATTTAAGCCGAATATTATTAGCACCGGTGAAGCTGGAAAGCTAATGCAATTACCAGGAAGAGAGCTTATTAATGAATTCCCTCAGATTGCGGCTCAGAAGGTGAAAGAAGTCGCATTGCCAGACGAGTTATCACAAGAAAACATTAAGTCTATTCGTATTGGAACAGTAACTGAAAGAGGTCAATCAAAACTAGCAAGAGTTCCTGTAGAAGCTTTTGGAGACATAAAACGTAAAGCAGTTTATGACGCATTGTGTACTTCAACTTTCGGTCAAGGTAAGCAAGGCAGCGGTAAGAGTGAAGGTTTTGGAACCGTATGGGCATACGATATGATTTTGGCAGGATTCACTTCAATTGTTATTGATACAGCTGATGGGCAAGTGCTCAGAAATTTAGTAAACTGTCTCCCTGAGGATTATCCAGAAGAAAAAATTCACGCATTTAATATGGACAACAAAGCGTATCCAGTCCCTTTAGGTTGGGATGATGTATATGGTCGCAACTTCGCTGGTCAAGGCGGAGACGAAGAACTACAAGCATTAGAGATTACAGAAAGACTGACAAGTAGATTTGTGGGATTCATCAACTCGTTGACCAAAACAGGCGAATTTACAGACCGAATGGCTCAATATGTTATCAGTTGCATGAGAGCAATCACTTCTCGCTCAGGATGGTCGTTCTTAGACTTGGAATTAGCGTTAACAAGCCCATCGTACCGGAGAGAGATATTAAGTTGGGAAGAGGTGAAAGGTCATCCTGAAGTCGTTCGGGATCTTATGACGCTCCAGGATAAAGCTGAACGTGGTAGTGTTGATAGTTTCATTGACCCTATATTAAGTCGTCTTAAAATCTTGTCCTCGACTCAATTTATGGCCAACCTATTTTATCAAGCACCTAAACTCAATGAAGATGGTTCACCTGTATTAGATCTTCGTAAAATCATGGACAATGAAGAAGGTGGATATGGCCATTTAGTTGTCATTCAAGCAAGTGGAATCTGGGAAGAAAACCAAGCAACTATACTTGGATTCTTTGAGGACAAAATTAACTTCAATGCATTCAGTCGCATTGATCAAGACCAAGAAGACAGAAAACCGGTATTAAAATGGATAGATGAACCTCATAAAGTCGTGAAAGCGATTGAAGGGAAAATTAGCGGAACTGCAGTAGAGTTTCGTAAATACCGAGTGAAAAACTTATTCACTGGACATAGCATTGACCAAATGGGAGAAGCTGCAAATGCCTTGTTGGATGGTGGAGCTCAGATAACCAGTTATAAAACAGAACGAATCAGTGAACTAAAACGTTTTTCGCATAACTTCGCGCCATACAATGATCCAAATGAATTGTATGAAGCTTTACCTGATAAGCACCGTGCCATAAATAAAGTTAGATTACCTTCAGGAAAAGACTGTCCGGCATTTATTGCTGATATGCAAGCTCCTCCTCCGGAAGTTAAAGATCGTAGTCACGTATGGCATGACTGTGCTAAAAAGTATGGGCGACCTTGGAAAGACGTTCGTGATTCGATTCAAGAAAAAAGACAGAAATATCAACAGAATGATGTGGAATTCTATGAAGCACTAGAAGAAGCCAAATTAGAGACAAAAGCATTGGAAGCTGCAATGAAAGCAGCGGCACGAAAATCAGTTGCTAAGTAGTTTATTAAAAATCATTTAAGAGAGAAGGTATTCAGTTGAATAAAATTTTCGTTGCGTTTTGCGGTAAATGTGGAAAAGAAACTTTACACGGAGCTGGTATGAGATGCAAAAAATGTGGGCGATGAGCAAGAAAAAAGCCCAACCACAAAAGATGTGGAAAGGCAGTTTGTATTAATTACAAAAGGTTGGTTGGAATAGATTCTTTCGCAAATTTCAGTTGTTTCTCGCTTAATTCTAATTTCTCTTCAGCTAAATCTATCAATTTCCATAGTCCCAT
>JBFELW010000173.1:0-5156 GCA_041551995.1 Paenisporosarcina sp. | reverse complement strand
TGGAATCACAGATGGGTCAACCGCAATAACTTTTTGGTTAGGATTTGAACGTAAGTCAATTCCTGTAGCTGTAGTACCTGAACACCCTGTGCAATAAGCTGTATAGGCAGTTGCAGTAACTGTCATCACTTTTGCCGATGCTACAGCCGGAGCTGAAACTGTTGTTTTTTGAGTAGCTGCTGTTTTAGGTGCTTGTTGTGTAGCTGGTGTAGCTGTTTGTGCTGCAGCTACATTACCTTTTGCTCCCTCTAGAACGAACTGGTCTCCAGGGTGAATTAGATCGCTTGAAAGGTTATTCAAGTTCATTAATTCACTAACAGACATATCATGTTGTGCTGCTATTTGGAATAGAGTATCACCTTTCACAACCGTATAAGTTAGAACTGTATCTTTTACTACTAGTTCTTGAGCTGGATATATGAGAGTTGAATCTATGTTGTTCCAAGATTGTAAATCTGCCACGCTCACATTATTGTCTTTGGAAATAGACCATAATGTATCTCCTGATTGTACCGTGTGGACACTAGATGCGGATGCTTGTCCCGCTGCCCCAACTGATAACACTGCTAATGCAGTTAGTGTAAATAATCGTTTTTTCATATGATAAAATTCCTCCTTTTCACTAACAAGGAACAGCATATCACCTTGAGATTTCATATCCATTGCAGGGTTGTGTATAGGAGTTATCAATTATATGACAGATTTCGACATTATGAAACATTTGTAATGTATTGCAAAACGGCTACATATTTCTTTTTAATCCATATATTTCGGGAACACTTACCATAGAGAATGCATAAATAAAAAAACACCTCTAAAACTAGATTGGTGTTCTATTATTAAGCCTATTTACGATCTAATACAAAACCTATTCGTTTGAGAGCCCGTTCTAAGCTAGCTTCTACTGCAATATCTTTTAAATCTGCATGAACTTGTATCGCATTCATCGCTAATTGCGGTTGGAATCCAGTTAAGATCGGCGTTACCCCAATAATTTCTAATATATTTACCAGTTTTAAAAGCGCACCACTAACTGTTGCATTCATTTGGGTGACTGCCGATAAGTCGAGTATTAAATAGTCTAATCCATATTCATGGCTTTTATCTAAGGTGATTTTAATAATATTTTCAGCTCTTTTTGCAGTAATTTCACCGATGATCGGTAAAATAGCTACCCCTTTTGTTATTGGAACAATAGGTGCCGTTAACGTTGTTATTTGTTCATTAGCCTTTTCAAGTTCGAGTACAAATGTGAGCAAAGAAGCCATTGTTTCAAAAATCTCTATATGCTTTTCAGATAAAGTAATATTGTTTAGATCTAACCCACAAATAGTGCCGTAGTTTTCACCATTTTCATAATAAATAGGAATCCCTATAAAAGTACCGCTTCCTAGTTTTTCCGTTACTTGAAGTCTTTTTGTTTGGTGATTTAACAAAATATCTTCAATCACCAATGCTTTTTGACCATGGTCTATACTCAATTTGCAAAATGTATCGTTATAGGGAAGTTCTTCCCCCTCTTTTATAAGGTCAACTTTTGAATTGGTCGCTTTGACAATCCGATTGATTTTTCTATCGTTTCTAGCAATAAACAGTGTATTTATGTCCACTATAGTACTCATCATTTGTAAAATACTCTCTGCAGCTTCATCGAAATTGCGGAAAGTTCTACCTTTAAGAGTGATTATACGTTCATCCAACAGCGTTGCCTCCTTTAAACTTCATCTTTTCAGTCAGTGTACCACTAACTAGGAAAGAGAATCACTTAATAGCAAGAAGGAGATTGAAAGCTAAAACTCACTAGTAAGTTTTAGTCCTAAATTGTTTCTACTATATATAAAGTGGTTAAATCATTTACAATAAACTTTAAAAAGAGGAGGAGTTAGAGATGACAGTTCATTCTTTTCACTTAAAAGCGAATTGGCCTGGGCTCCGTAATGATGTAGGAACAATCGCAACCGGTCAATTAGTAACGGAAGTTTCAATCCCCCCTGAAATGAATGGACCTGGAATTGGTACGAATCCTGATGAAATGTTACTCGGCGCTGCAGCAACCTGTTATATCATTACACTAGCTGCGATGATGGAACGAAATCAATTAGAAAAAGTAAGTTTGACTATGGATTCAGAAGGAATAGTAGACATCACAAAAGGTATTATTACATATGTTAAAATCATCCACCGCCCCATTATCGTGCTCAATTCAAGTGCTTCCATAAATGATTTATCATTAGCTCAAAAACTTGCGAATAAAGCAGAGACGTCATGCATGATTAGTCGTGCAGTAAAAGGAAATGTTGAGATTGAATTACAAGCAGAGATTCGTTTAGAAGGGTAATAGAAGGGAGATTTTATAATGGATTTACAATTACACGACAAAACTGTTTTAGTAACTGCTTCTAGTAAAGGATTAGGAAAAGCGACCGCTCTAGAATTCGCAAGGGAGGGAGCTACTGTTATTCTTTCTAGTAGAAATGAAACATCACTTCAAGACACATTAAAAGAAATAAAAGAACTTACAGGAAATCATAATATATACTATAAAACCTGTGACATGGCCTCAAGAGAAGACATCTCTGATTTATTTACGTGGATTCAAAAAGTCATAGGAAATGTTGACATTCTTATTAATAATACGGGTGGACCCACTGCTGGCGGATTCAAAGACGTAACAGATGAGGATTGGGTGACTGCGTTTGAAAAGAACTTACTCAGTTATATTCGGACAACTCGAGCAGTTTTGCCCCAGATGCAAACAAATAACTTTGGGCGAATTATCAACATTTCATCCTCCTCAACAAAAGAAGTGATTGATGGATTGATACTCTCCAATACATTTCGTTCGGGAATGGTTGGTTTGACAAAAACCTTAGCAAGAGAGTATGCCAATCATAATATCTTAGTGAATACGATTGGTCCTGGTCGCATTGCAACAGATCGAGTAGCGGAACTGGACCAAATTGCAGCAGAACGACAAAACATTTCAATTGATCAGATTATAAAGCGTAGTGAGCAACTTATCCCTGTTGGTCGCTATGGACAACCCGAGGAATTTGCCAAAGTTCTCTTATTTTTAGCGTCCCCTGTCAACACATATATGACTGGTCAATCTCTCGTAATAGATGGGGGCATGTTGAAAGCACTTTAACTACACAGAAAAGCACTTTTCTATTTCAGACTGGTGCTTGCTTCATTTTTAATCAAAATAAAAATGTCCATTTTTTAACGGACATTTTTCTAGGTATGATTGCAATTGTTTTATTACTTTATCTTAAGCTGGTTCAATAGGCAATTGAATAAGGAAGGTTGTACCAATACCTAGTTCACTTTGAATTTTTATCGTACCACCATGTTCATTAATGGTTGTAAATACTTGAGTAAGACCTAGACCAGTTCCATCGCCTTTACTTGAGTAAAACGGAGTACCTAAAAGATTGATTTTTTCTTGTGGCACACCCACACCTGTATCACTAATTTTCACATAAATAAAATCATCTTTATAGTAGTGTTCAATCCTAACCTTGCCTTTTGAAGGAATTGCTTCAAGCGCATTTTTTATTAAATTGAAAAAAGCTTTTAAAAACAAATTCTTTTTTCCCCATATCATTCGATCTGAATCACGAAGATCCATTTCAATTTCTACGTTGTACAATTGTTCTTGGAATAAAAATATTAGAGAAGATAGTTCTTTACATAAATCGATTTCGGTAATAGGTTCTGCGTACAAATTAGGTTTTGAAACTTGAAGTAAGTTTTGCAACGTATCGATTGCTCTTTCTAGTTCTGACTCCATCGTATTTAAATAAGGGTGCTCATGATTCTCTTTTAGCAGCTGTAGAAACCCTTTAACAGAGGTCAAGGGATTTCTTACTTCGTGGGCAATTCCGGCTGCTATTTGACCAATCGAAGCTAACTTTTCTCGGTCGCTTAATCGCCTCTCAGCATCTTTGCGTTTCGTTATATCCCGAAGAACCGACTGCATGGCTTTACGCCCACCAAACAAGACGGGATGGCAGTAATGTTCTACCTCTACAATAGATTCATCAAAACGGGTGATTGTTTGTTCAATTAAGTCAGCTGGTTCCTTACTAGACATCGCCTTTTGAATTCGATCTATAATTTCTGATTTTTTTTCGTCTTTAAAGATACTTAATAAGTTTGAGCCAATAATGTTTTCTTTTGACCCTCTAAGAAACTTTACACCTGATTGATTAATATAAAGAATTTTATAATCCACGTGTATTATAATAGTCTCAACTGAGTAATCGATTATTTGTGTATACATATTCTCACTTTGCAACATTAAATTCGAACTGTTCTTCTCCATTAATTGATTCATCATTACTCTCCAATCCGGGCTACCTTCAAGTAATAAAACTAAAAAATTCGATTGAAATGTGTGATTTGTATATTAAATTATATATTATTTAAATTTTCAATTAATTAAGACTATTGTATCATAACTTGCTTAGAATAAGATTTTTTTTTTTATATTTAGTAATTTATACTCTTTTATAGTTAAAAAATTCTCTTGTAAGTATTAAAATCCTCTTTTTATATAAAAATTGATAATTTAGTCCCACTTAATAAATTGGTCTGTTTCCTTTAATAGAATCCCCTCTCCTTTAAATAACCTAAAGTTACAAACTAATTAATTCCATGCACAATCCCTCTATTCGAATTAGACGTATGAGCTTTTAAAAAATTACATAAATCAGAAAAAACTTTTTTCTGTAAAAAAAACCCTAATTTAGTAACGGGTTCTGTTTTCGATTTACAAAAACTAAATTACCACTCCAATTCGCAGTCCAATCCAGATGCGAATTGGAGTGTCCTTTGTTTAAAAATTTGTAAGGGTCTAAAACCGCATTGAGAGTAAATTAGCACACTAATTAGCATCCATTTTAAAAGGAGGACAGAAGATTGTCAGTGTGCGAATTCGTCTGTTAATAGAGGTTCTAATTTCAAGAGGGTTTATTGGATATTTATGTTAAAATAGAAGAAAATTTATTGAACTAACGCACCATGTTGGTTGAATAAGAATAGATGATAAATTGCCAGGACTTATGACTTATTAGGATAGAGGTGAGAGAAATATGAGGAAATTATTGTCTTATTCAATTATCACACTATTAACATTTACCTTAATGGGATGT
>JBFELW010000172.1:0-5172 GCA_041551995.1 Paenisporosarcina sp. | reverse complement strand
TTCACAGAAGCTTTAATAAGTGAAGAGAGAAGAGTTCATGGCGTTTTTCTAGGTAAAAGAGATCAGTTGTATGACGCCTTGTTTAAAGAAGAAGTGGCTGATAGCGGATTTCCTTACACGCTATTATATGGAAATTCTAATTCGAAGCCTTTAGATTTTTATATCGTGGGATTATTAAACTTTAAGCAAACTCCACTTGGAAACCATTCGTATATCTATGACACGCTCGAACCTGGTGAGGAAAAATCATTTCCAATAGAATTTAATGGAACATTAAAAGAAATAAACAATTCATTTCAAGTTCTAATGATTCCAACTCCATTTACTCCTGTAACCCAACAAAACCCTTTTCTTTTACAAGATCCTCTTGCCAGCAATAGAATGCTGTTATTGAAAAAGTAGAAGTTGCCAAGTTGTTCTTCCAGTTATATATATACAAAAAAGCTTTTGGACTGAATGAATCAGCTCAAAAGCTTTTTTGTATTTTCTGAAAAAGTGAATTCCTTTAAACCCCCAAAAATTCTCCAGGTATGGGGCATTTATTAATTTTTATTAGCCAACTCATTGAAATCTATGAAAATAGAACGATATTATATAGTATAAAAAGTTATAGTAAGACAATAACTTTAAATAAAGCGAAAATATAATTTCTAATGAGCCGTTTAACTCGTAGAAGCTACATATATAATTTCATGACTTGGAGGAGCTACATGTTAAAGACCGGCCGCTTACCTATCCTAGCACTAATTATTTTGACACTTGTATTTTATGGGTGGATTTTTCTTTTCAAAGAAAATGAATCGTTGAGATCATATGGCTCGAGTATACTTTCTATCCTTGTAGGGACCGTTAGTTTGATTTGGCTAGTTCAAGCCTATCAACGCGTAACTAGTAAACAAAGGGAATTTTGGTTGTTATTAAGTATAGGTTCGTTATTTGCACTTATTGGTGATTTGTTTTGGCTTATCTATCGAATTGAATTAGAATTCCTTTTACCTACTAGCATTTCAACGATTTTTTGGGTAATCTCTTACCTCTTCTTTCTGATTGCATTAATTTATAAGACAAAAGAAATTGGTGTTATCTTTTCAAACAAACCTTATGTTTTTAATATTACTATTTATATGGTAACTGCTATTGCGATTAGTTTCCACTATTTAATTAAGCCCGTCATAGACAGCCTGGAAACATCTTTACTATACACTGCAATCGCAGTCGGCTTTCAATTAACAGACTTGGGTATTTTATTTTTTATCATCATTCTGTTCTATCTAGTTCAACATAAAAGAGAACATAATTTAATGCTATTTATTGTATTCGGGTTCTTCTTCCAGGTGATAGCAGACTCCATTTATGCGTATTATTCTGTCAGAGACATTTATCAATATGGAAATAGCATCGACCTATTATGGCTAGCCTCATCATTGTTCATTGGCTTTGCCGGTTTCTACGCCAAGGACAGTATACAAGAAGCAAAGCTTGAAATAAAAAACCCCTTTGAGAAGAGAGAATTTATTTTTCCATATGCAAGCACAATTGTTCTTCTGATTTTAGTCATTCTTAGCTATCAATGGAATTTTAACGCACTAAGCTTTGGTATTCTTATTGCTTTCTTTATGATTATGGGAAGGCAACTCACAATTATGAAAGAGTATGATAAGTTGTTAATTGAGTTTAGACATTTAGCGTACCATGACCCGTTGACTAGCTTGAGAAATCGATTGAGTTTTACAAAAGATATAGAACAGACATTGAAAGCACACAACCCGAACAATGTAGCACTGTTGTTAATAGATATCGATCGCTTTAAAGTAATCAATGATACGCTCGGTCATTTCGTTGGAGATCAGGTACTCATCAAAATTTCAGATCGCTTAAGAAAAGTTTTAGGAACAGATGCACATATCTATCGATTAGGCGGGGATGAATTTGTTATTATCCTTGAAGCAACTGAGATTAAGGCATCGATTGTCGCTGAAACTGTATTGAAGAAGTTTAAAGATTCCTTCTTAGTGAATGACCATGAAATTAAAATCACACCCAGTATAGGGATAAGCATCTTTCCTGAACACTCAGATAATAGTGAAGACTTGCTTAAATATGCAGATGCTGCCATGTACCTGGCAAAGGATAACGGGAAAAACAACTTTAGATTTTACAATAATGAATTAAATCAAACGATGGCCAGGAAAATGATGCTTGAAAATGAATTAAGCAAAGCAATTGAGAGAAATCAATTCTCTCTCGCTTATCAACCTAAAGTAGATTTACATACTAAAAGAATTATGGGCATGGAAGCTTTATTACGATGGAACCATCCAGAACTCGGTTCAATATCTCCCGTTGAATTTATCCCAATTGCTGAGGAAACCGGACAAATTGTTCCCATTGGAGAATGGGTCCTAAAAAAAGCATGTAAACAAAATAAGATATGGCAAGATAAGGGTCTCTCATCCTTTTGTGTGTCGGTAAATGTCTCTGTTCTGCAATTCCAACGGGGTGATTTTTTGAAGGTGGTTAGGAAGGTCTTAGAAGAATCCAATCTTGATGCTCACTATCTTGAAATAGAAATTACGGAAAGCATTATGCAGAATATAGACGAAAGTAAAGATATGATTAACGGCTTTAGAGCAATGGGTGTTAAGACGTCAATTGATGATTTCGGGACAGGATATTCATCTTTAGACATTCTTCGAAAATTACCTATTGATACAATTAAAATAGATAAGTCATTTATCGATGACCTTGAAGCTCCATGTCAACAACCCTTTATAAAGGCCATTATTGAGTTAGGATTAAACTTAAACGTATCTGTGGTAGCGGAGGGAATAGAAAATGAAAACCAACTACAAATTTTGTTGGCCAATAACTGTACCATCGGCCAAGGTTATCTTTTTTCAAAACCAGTGGATCCAACTGAATTCGAAAAATTACTTCGACAAAAAGAATTCACGTCAATTAAAACTTTATAAAATCCATAAAAAAAGCGGTTGAAGAATGATTCTTCAGCCGCTTTTTTATATTCTATTTATGGTAGACGATGTCACTATGATCAAGGCTTTAAACTTTTGTTTCTGGAACAACGACTTTCTTTTTCTTCTTACGTTTTTTCATGTCTTTTACCCAGAAACCGCCTTTGAATGTCTTAGGTTCATACGCGATGATAAAAGCATTTGGTTCATAGTCTGTAATGACTTCATACAAACCTTCCTCTTGGTTCCGCTTGGTTAGAATCTCTAGCTTATAGCGAGGTTCATTTCTACCTTGCCCAACAAATGTGGTAACACCATAACCATCCGTTCGAAGTGCTTCTATGAGTGCTTCATTGTTATTAGTCAGAATAACTTGTAGTGTTGTATACCCAATCGCAAGTTCTGTTTCAATCTTGGTACCAATCAATATCCCCACACCAAAACCTAGTGCATAAACCAACATCGTGACAAAACTCTGTTCTCCACTGAACACAATGGACAAACCAAATACATATATCAACGCTTCTGCAAAACCTAACAGTGAAGCAGCTGCAGACCTTCCCTTAACTAACATAATTGTTCGTAATGTAAACGTTGGAACATAAACTAATTGCAATAATAATATAAGTAAAATTTCCTTCATTCTTTCCCTCCTTATCCCTCAATAACTAAAAAGAAAGTGTACCACGATTCATACCCATCCGCACTGAATCGGAATAAATAAATTATGTAATTTTCATTCATATTTTTAACGTATTTCTCCTACACTTATACGATCAACGCTTTCTTTAATTTATTCTTTCCCTTTATTTATGGATGTAATCTCGAAACCTTTAAGGAAATGGTGGTTTTGTGAAATAAAAGAATCCTATACCTGCGAACAGAGAAAATAGCGGCTGAAGATGCAATTTCAGCCGCCTCCAACCTTTTTAATAAAATGAAGGAAATTCCCTTTTTAAAGAGAACATTACTAGTATGCACAATTGAAGGAGGATTTTGATGACACCCATTACGTTTAACTATGTAACCTATATCTCATCTACACCCGAAGAGGTTTGGGACGCACTGACAAATACGGAACACACAGAAGTATACTTCTTCGGAACTGCCGTTAAATCTGAGTGGAAAGTGGGTTCACGAGTAGAATACTCTAGAGGTGAAGTGACGGACTACGGAGAAATTTTAAGCTATGAAGCTAATTGCGAAATGACGTATACATGGGAAAGTGTGAATGACGAAACAATTAGGGAAAAACCAACAGTCGTGACGTTCAAATTACACCAGATGGACGGCGATGTGGTGAGATTATCATTAGTCCATGAGTATTTACTAGAAGCGGATTATGTAGAAGATAACAACTCATTCCAAGGATTCAACAATGGATGGCCTTTTATCTTGAGCAATTTAAAAACATACTTAGAAACTGGAAAGACGTTGAAGTTTACGCTATAGGGATGAAAGTAGAGAGTTAAGATTACATGTATCTCATATAGGTTTCCAGGAAGTTTTCGGTTCCAACCTGTTACACCATAATATAAAGAATTAAGTTAACGAGCGGTGCCCTCCTGGCTCCGCTCGTTACTCTTATTGTAGATAATCCTGTGACTAGGTTGAATCCTTCACTTCCCTACAACCTGAACGAATTGATGAAGCTCTTTTTGGGTTAATAAAGAATAGATTCTTCTTTACGATTATGTGCGGCCGAAGATGGAATTTCGTACGCATAAGTACTTTTTATTTGTTATTGCCCTTTAGAAAAAGGTGAAAAAAGCTTTACATTCCCTTTTCCAAGTTTTAACATAGGTAAGCAAAAGCTCAAAGTATAGAAATTTAAAATGGGATGCTGATTATAGTGTTTACATAGAGGGAGTATGTTTATGTTCTTTTCACGTTGGACTCTTTTTCAAGGGGCTGTAGTTCTTTCTTTATTAATTTTTTCGATTACATTAGATTTATTCAAAGAAAATATTTCAACCCTGATGTCATCGAATTCTGTAATGCCAATGTTATTAACATTAGTATTTATAACGATCGTAATCAGTTTATTTAGTTTATATATGATATTTCAAACTAAAAAAAGCAATACGTTTTTATTACATCCTATATGGAAAAAAATGCATATAATTATATCCTTTATTATGGTTATATCGATAATTGTTTTCATTAGTGCTTTTCTTTTATTTCCTTTAGACCAAGTAGT
>JBFELW010000171.1:0-5207 GCA_041551995.1 Paenisporosarcina sp. | reverse complement strand
GGCTAAGAAAATCTTTTCCTTATTAAATCGATTTCTGAGATAGTCTGTTAATTCAACTGTATCTGAAACAAATTGGTTGAAGGTCATGGAATGCTTTGGAGTAGATTGATGATAAGTCTTCCCCGTACCCCTCTGATCCCAAAAAACAACAATAAAGTGCTTTATAAGCTCCTTTGTATTCGTAACAATCGTATAGTTACTCCCTCTACTCGAGACACCCGGCAATGGTAACGATGGCCCCCCGTGTAAAAATAAGAGTACAGGCTTAGCAGGATCTTCTCCTTGAATAAGAATTGATTGGTTTATACCACCAATCTTAATAGAATTAATTTCGCTTATTCCATTTTCACTAATAGTAAAGTCTAGTTTTGAAGCCACAAAACCCACTTCCATTCTCTATGTAATTATTAATTTTCCAAATACAAATCATGAAGGTTAAAACATTCCTGTTTGGATCTTTCCGGGGGACTTAGTAATTAATAGTTAGGCTTTTGTTGATCCTTCACAGCCTGTATAAATTTAGTCACAACTTCCTCTTTAACAAACTTTTCTTTCTTATTTATTTTCTGCATTTTTAAGTAAAGTACTAATTAATAATAATCCCAGGGGAAACAAACAATATCATTAACGTTTAGAATTCTTGTTACTTTCTATCCCATGGACAACTTTAATTTTCTATAATCGCCATATATTAAATTATTAAATCTACAAACTTTTTAAACTCTACCTCTTCTTCAATAAATGGATTATGATTGCTCTGATTAAATATCTTAAATGTAGAGTTAGGAATTAAATTAGCTGCTTCTACTCCAAATTCATAAGGGCATTGAGCATCGTGTAAGCCAGCATAAATGTATGCAGGTAGCTTCACTTCTTTTAAAAATGGCCTTAAATCATAGTTTGGAAGTTCTTTGTAAGAGTAATAATCTAAGCGATCTGATACTGTTTTACCACTATTAGGTCGACTAATCATTTCATCATAGACTGATTCATTATATAGGGACATCATCAGCCACTCCTTACTAACGTCACTACGTTCTTCAATTGTTGCATTAACATCTTTTAGTACCGTAAAAATTTCACGTAATCTTTTATTATTTGGATTTTCAGAACAATAAATACTTCCTGGGTGGTTCATATAGTCTGCTGAAGCAGATAAGCCCCCTACAATAATTCTATCTAAACTTTCAGGAGATTGTATTGCATATTTAAGGCCTAACATTCCTCCTGTTGAGTGACCAGCAAAATCCCAAGTTTTAAATCCAAGCGCTTCTCTAATTCCCTCCAAATCTTTAACGGAAGATTCCAGACTATATTTATTTTCGCCATTACCTTTCGTCGACTGACCACAACCAGCTAGGTTAATAAGATATACAGAATATTTGTCTATAAAACTATTTGCGAATAAATTTCCATTTTTATTAAATTCGCTATACAAATGTGTAACGCATAGAGGTCTCCCATTCCCCTTTTTGAACACTTCAAATTGTCCGTGTATCGTATCAATTAAAGTTTCTTCCCACATAGCCTGTAGTTCCCCCTTTAAAACTAATTGTTAGTTCAACAACTTATTAACTACGATTTTACATTATTTGTATGAACTTTACCTGATTAAGCAAGAAAAATTAGTCTTTAATTTTAAAGGATGCTTTTATGCTTTTAATGAGGACAGATTCCCAACACTATTGGTTGATATGAACAACTGGTCTTGATAAAATGAGATTAGAATTTGAGTAAAATTAAAAAGATCATTTGGTGCGCTAACACCAAACGGTGAATGTAATAGCAAGTTCCCTTTAAGGGGACTGGCAAAGTGGAAGTATTAACCCATCTGAGTTACCGACTCAAGGATGGGTTATTTTTTATGGTTAAATGACAGAATTGACACGATTATTGCTGTAAATGTTTTTACAATCACGAAAACAAAGGGACGGTTCTCTTGCTTCCCCTGGCTTCCCTGACATTAATTTTGTGTTAACGCTGTGTTTTTCTAACATTCTATTATAAGAATTCTGCAGAATTTTTTTAATACAGGGTTACCGATAGCCCAGTACTTCTATATTATTCAACCAAAATAAAGGAATAAGATTTCTTTTAACGAAAATGATTATATTCGGGAATATATAGGAGGTTAATTTAGCTTGCAAACAATTAAAAAAGATAACATTGTTGACGATTTTCATGGGACAAGGGTTGCTGACCCATATCGATGGTTGGAAGATCCATCATCAGAAGAAACGATTGCATGGGGAAAATCGTGGGGAGAGCAATGTGATACATATTTTTCACAGGCTAGAACAAAGAAAGCTGACAAGCAACGTTTAGAGGAATTATGGAATTACCCAAAATACTTTGTGCCAAAACAAGTGAAAAACCATTTATTTTATCAAAAGAATAATGGTTTACAAAATCAAGCCGTTCTTTATATGAAAAATGAAAGCAATGATGTTGTTGTTATTGATCCTAATACCCTTAGTGAAGACGGAACAGTAGCTATGACAAACTATGCCGTCAGCAATGATGGTCAATACATTGGTTATGCAACTTCAACACATGGTAGTGATTGGCAGGAACTTCATGTAAGAGATGTACGAAGTGGAAAAGACTTAGATGATCATATTCAACATGTAAAATTCACTTCCATTACATGGGCACCAGATCATACAGGCTTTTATTATAGTCGTTTCCCTGAGCCTGGCAGCGTAGCGGTAGAGGATGAAAGTAGTTTTAATAAGGTCTATTTTCATAAACTTGGAACTGCCCAAAGTGCGGATCAATTAATATTCGAACAACCAGAGGATAAGGAATTCATGTTCTCACCGATGATAAGTGATGATGAAAAATTCCTCTGTTTACATGTATATCAAGGAACAGCTTCTGAAAACAGAGTATATATTAAACGTCTAGATTCAAATGAAGAAATTATTAAACTGCTAGATGATCAAGATGCTGGGTACAGTTATATTTCTAATGAAGAAAATGTATTTTACTTTCAGACAGATCTTAATACTCCTAATGGAAAAATTATAGCAATTGACATTGATCATCCCGAGAAAGAAAATTGGCAAGTCATTGTACCGGAACAACAAGACGTTATTGATGGCGTGAAATACATGAATGGGAAGTTTATTATCGTGCTTCTCCATGATGCACATCATCAATTACATGTTTATCACCAGAATGGAGACTACTTAAACCAAATACATCTACCTATACTAGGCTCATTGACTGGGATGACCCGTAATAAAGAAAAAGATGAAATTTATTTCGGGATTACTTCTTATTTAAGTCCAACCATTGTCTATCACTATCAAATGGCTGATAAAAGTCTTAGCGTGTATGCTGAATCAAACCTACCCGTGGACACCAATGCTTTCCAAACAAAGCAAGTTTTTTATACTTCTAAAGATGGTACAAAGATTCCCATGTTCATTACACATCACAAAGATATCGACTTAAACAGCAAAAACCCTGTTATTCTTTATGGTTATGGCGGTTTCAACGTTAGTATGACCCCTTCCTTCAATCCTTCTATCTTGCTTTGGCTTGAAAAAGGCGGAGTTTATGCAGTAGCAAATCTCCGTGGTGGGACTGAATACGGAGAAGATTGGCATAAGGCTGGAATGCTTGAGAACAAACAAAATGTCTTTGATGACTTCATCGCTGCTGGCGA
This sequence comes from Paenisporosarcina sp., assembly GCA_041551995.1. Classification (GTDB taxonomy): domain Bacteria; phylum Bacillota; class Bacilli; order Bacillales_A; family Planococcaceae; genus Paenisporosarcina. Next base: position 1,534 of record JBFELW010000171.1, on the reverse strand, counting down.
ATGGTTAATTGACAATAAGTACACGAGTAGAAAAAACTTAGCAATTAGGGGGGGATCCAATGGTGGGCTATTAGTGGCCGCATGTATGGTACAAAGACCCGATTTATTTGGTGCCGTCCTCTGCCATGTACCAGTAATTGATATGCTACGCTACCATAAATTCACCATCGGGCGTTATTGGATACCTGAGTGTGGAAACGCCGAAACACCTGAACACTTTCCATTTTTATACGCTTATTCACCACTACACAATATAAAAGATGGACAGAAGTACCCACCCATTCTCATTGCAACAGCGGAAAGCGATGATCGAGTTGTACCAGCTCATGCAAAGAAATTTGCGGCAACTTTACGGGAAAAGGCGGATAAAGATACAACGATTGTCCTTCGCCTTGAAGCAAAAGCTGGTCACGGCCTTGGGAAACCCACCTCAAAAATCATCGATGAATGGGTCGATGTTTATGCATTTTTAGATAAGGAATTGGGACAAGATTAAGTCGGTCAGTTTTGGTATTACTAGAAATTAAAACCTTAGAAGAGACATCAGCTTGCACCCACTATGGGGCAAGCTGATGTTTTTTCTTATAAGGGATACCTCTAGTTTAGGGGACGGTTCTCCTGCTTCTAATATAATTACCGAAGATTATATGCCAAATCTATATAAGGCTTGATTTGATCAAAATTGTTTACCCACTCTAATCTTATATATGCTTCATGAGGATACTTTTCAACCTCATTGTCTTTTCTATTAAATTTTCTACCAATCACCTCGTCTATTTCCTGTTGAATACTTTGCCCCATTCCCTTATCCTTCTTGCCTATATGAAGAATGAAATGTCTTTGTCTTTGAGTAGATAAGGTAGCAAATTTCGATTTACCAATTTTTTTATATCCAATTCCATCTTTTGTTCCTGCATCTTCTATATCTTGGTATCCTGATTCATTCCAAATATAATTATGTATTTTTCGCGCTAATTCTTGGGCCTTTACCTTCTCAAATTGTAAGAAGAAATATTCGTTAGTCTTTATTCCACCAATACAATTAATGACGCAAAATTCTTCAAATTGTTCTATTAAAAAACATGTTAATATATCATTTTCAAGTCTAAAGTTTTGAAGCTGATTTTGAAAGAAATCCCTGATTTCCTTCCAGGTCAAAATGACATTCTCCTCAGTCTTTTGGTTTATTGCAAATCTTGTTTTATGTCCTTCAAGTTGATTTACTTCTAAATAAGATTTTAATCCTATCTTTGTTTCTATTAATATTGAGACAGATTCAGAGAGGATAGCACCATCGGGAATATAGTACTTTTTATTTTGCATGTTATTAACTAACATATCAGTTTCAGCAATTCCAATTACAATTGCTTGTGGCGTCAGTTGATGAAGTTCATTCGATACTTGATACATATATTCAAACGTGTTCTTATTGCTTCTGTTTAAACCTAATAGTTCTATAAATTTCATCGTAAGGGTTGGTGTCGAATGTTGTAAAACATTAATAAAGGCTTTCGTCGTATTATTTTCAATTTGT